>JAPFCO010000407.1 GCA_026169505.1 Pseudogracilibacillus sp. | reverse complement strand
GAATGTTGCATCCATATATGCCGTTTATTACCGAAGAGATTTGGCAGCAATTACCACATCAAGGCACTTCGATTACGGTAGCTAAGTGGCCGGAAGTACAGCAAGTATTTGACAATCAAATTGCCGTAACGCAGATGGATAAGGTAATGGCTGTTATTAAGTCAGTTCGAAATATTCGTGCGGAAGTGGATACACCAATGTCACGTCAAGTAGTAATGATGATTCAGACTACAACAGATGATGTAACAGCCGAATTAGAAGCAAACCGTCCATATTTAGAGCGGTTTTGTAATACTACTTCATTAACGATTGGTCAAGAGATTGATGTGCCAGAGGAAGCAATGTCTGCGGTCATAACTGGAGCTGAGTTATTTTTGCCTTTAGAAGGATTAATCGATTTTGAAAAAGAAATCGCCCGTTTAGAAAAGGAATTAGTTAAGTGGCAAAAAGAAGTAACAATCGTTCAGAAAAAATTAAGTAATGATGGTTTTGTTAATAAAGCCCCTAAAAAGGTTGTTGCAGCCGAACGAGAAAAAGAACTGGAATATGTCGAAAAACGTGATATGGTTGAAAAGCGTTTAGCAGAATTAAAAAAATAAGAAATAAAAATAGGAAGTGACATGAAAAGTCGCTTCCTATTCATTTTGAATGGATTTTTTAATAAAATGTATGTATCTTTCTAATAAATTAATGTCAGATACCTCGCTTAATATACGTGAGCCAACGACATCCTCTATTTCATTGAAAATTAGTTTACAGGACTGATCGATCAGAAAGTCGATACCAACTAACCCAAAATGAAATCGTTTAATGATCCGTTTAATCATTGTAATTTCTGCTTGTGATAAGGGATATAAAGCCGCTGTACCACCAAGTTTAAAATTGGCACGAAAGTCATTTGGATTATGCCGAAGTACGGCAGCGATTATTTCTGTACCAATAATAAACACACGGACATCTTTACCGAGTTGCACATTTGTTGATTGAACAATGAATTCTGTGTTTAATGGGTGTTGTATAAACGTCTTCCAAGCTCCATCATTTTTGATCAACTGAACTTGTTTTCCACCACGTCCTGCAACAGCTTTTACGATGACAGGATAGGGTAAAGGCGCTACAGATGGTAATGCGTTACCATGAATAAAAAAAGTTGGCATCATCGGAATATCTAACTTATTTAATTCCAGATGTGTTTTCATTTTATGATTGGCGATGGCAGCAGTTTCCGCATCATTAAAGGTTGGAATACGGCATGCTGTGAAAAATTCCTGCAAGACCGGTTCAATCGTGCGGTTTACGATAAAGTTTGGAAATGACTGATGTTTTCCATTTATATACATCTTGTAGTGATTGTGAACGATTCCGACAGCTAGATCTTCACGAAAAACCAACTTGATGTCGACGTTTTGTTTTTTCGCTTCTTCTAGGAACCAGTCAATATAACTTTGATTCTCTTGAGCACCTTTTTTTTGATATATTAACCAGCCAATCATGTCAGATCACTTAATACATCATCGATATATTGAACGATATCATATGCAGCATTGATGCCAGTACAATCATACATATTCCGTATATGGGCATTTGAATTCACTTCACAGACGACAGGACCATTTTGTCCAAATAAAAGATCCACTCCGGAAAAATCTGCACCTATTAATTGGCTTGCTCTAATCGCTAACTGCGCTTCTTCTGCTGTTGGGTCGTGTGGCTCCATTTTTCCACCAGCAGTGACGTTTGCCCGAAAGTCTCGAGCAGAAGTACGTTTCATTGCGGCAACAACTTTGTCGCCAACTACTTGGAGACGTAAATCTTTGCCATAACTTGTCTCAATGAATTGCTGAAACATGAATGGTCGGTCATCCATTTTGGTTAACTTAACACTAAGTTGTTCTTCGTTTTCAATTAAATATACTTGTTCTCCAAAGGAACCAAATGCTTCCTTGATAACGAATGGAAAAGAAAATGTTTGCTTGATATACTGAAGGTATTGTTCATCAAATGCCGCCTGGACACCAAATGTTTTTGGTGCAAAAATTGTTTTGGGCATTGGGATACCGACTTTTGCTAGTAATTGATAGGTTTTTATTTTGTCATCAGACGTTGTAATCGCTGCGGATGAATTAAAGACAGGTATGCCTAATAACTCAAGTTGTCTTGCTAAATAAATATCTTTATCAGTAAATACAACATAATCAGGTAGATCATTTGGTTGAATGGTTAAAGATTCATCTAATATACTAATAATTTCTTTATTCGTATAAAGCTCAGCTTCATGGCCGAGTTTCTCAGCTGCTTCTTGCATCATCTTTGCAAAGTCATGAAAAGAGTCAGCTTGTAAAAATCCATTATAAATAATCCATGCTTTAGCACTCAATAGTTTGCATCCCTTCTGTTAAAAACTTGCTAGGTTCGATATAATTATTTTAAAGCATTCAATTAAATTTACAAGAAAAAGCGGTGGTTTCATGTTTTATTCTTTTCAAGATGTCGAAAAATACTTTAAGCAACGCCAACAATTAGGGATTAAACCAGGTTTGGAAAGGGTACTTTCTTTATTAGCAAAAATAGGTCATCCAGAACGAAAAATGAAGGGGGTCCATTTTGCAGGAACAAATGGAAAAGGTTCTACAATGCAAATGGTCCAATCTGCGCTTTTAGCACATCATTATCGTGTTGGTGTTTTTACATCACCAAGTTTTACTGACGTGACAGGGCATATGTTTATTAATGGAAAAGCGATAACAAAACCTCGCTTCCATGAACTGTTTCAAGATCTACTACCACATATTCAAACGCTAGATGATCAAGAGCAGCAGCCAACGGTATTTGAAATTTTAACGGTTATTGCATTTATGTATTTTCAAGAAAATACAGATATCGTTTTAATTGAAACTGGTATGGGTGGCAGATATGATACGACAAATTGTTTTGTTCCACTTATATCCGTTATTACGTCGATATCTTATGATCATATGCAGTTTTTAGGAGATAGCATCGAAGAAATTGCCTTTCATAAAGCCGGAATTATGAAGCAAAACCAACCTGTAGTAATAGGAAGAATCAGTTCAAAGGCAAGGAAGGTAATGCACGATGAGGCAGCAAGCATATCTGTACCAATATATGAGTATGCTAAACAATTTCAATTAGTAAACGACCAAGTATTAATTCCAGATAAACAGCTAATATTCGATATTCATGGTCTTTCCTTACAGGGATATCACCAAAAAGAAAATGCTGCTATAGCCTTAATGGTGCTCACATTACTTGATGACGTTGGGATTTCGCTTCAATGGAATAACGTCATCACTAGTATTAAAAAGGCGACATTACCAGGCAGATTAGAAACAATTCATCAACAACCGACAGTCATTTTAGATAGTGCGCATAATCTGGCAGGAGTTGAAGCATTGTGTGAAACAATTTTAGGAATGGATCCTTTATTAGAAAAAAGACTCTTGTTTGCGGGTTTTGCCGATAAACAATTAGATACGATGATCCAAAGATTACAGCCATTATTTGATCATATAACTGTTACAAGCTTTGCCCATGAAAGGGCTGCAACAAAAGCAGTATATGATCAGCATCAACATGTCGGATTCACATTTAATGCTAACTGGCAAGAAGAAGTGGAGAAAATCTTACGCAGCCAAAGAGAAACGACCTATTTTATCACCGGATCATTGCACTTTATAACAATGGTGCGGCAGTTTATTTTACAACAGAGTCAATTTCATAATTGCCTAAAATAGCTACGTCGCTACCACCTGTAGTTGGGGACGATTCAACTCAACTACAGGTGGTAGTAGTGTAGCGATAAATCAGTATTATGAAATTGACTAAACAAAGAGAATCAATTTCATAATCATAAAAAACGGCCGCTCCATTACATGTTGCAGGGACGTGGCAGATAAATCCTTATGGTGACATGGATTAAAAGAACCTAATATTATAGATAAATTTGTCTATAGGCATCCGACAAAAGGTCGCGAAGTTTTTATAGGAATCATGATAAACTTACAGAAATTCTTATAAAAGGTGAGTGTCATGAAAAAAAATAGTAATCAATTTCCTTTCAGACGTCGGATTAGGAAAGTTACAACACATCAGCAATTTAAACCTTTATTGTTAACAGTTGGTGCTTCCTTATTTATTGGTATTGTTTTTGGTGTTATCGTGTTACAAATGGTCAACCAAGAGAAAGAGCAGGAAGTGGAAAATGTCCAAGCAACAGCCTTATCAGTCGAGGAAACTGCTAACGATACCATTGATCTTCCAGCGATAACGGTCTTCGTGCACCAAGGTGGTGTCTTTACGAATGCGGAAAATGCAGAGCAGTACAGCAAACAATTGCAGCAAGCGAAGGTACCGTTTATACAACGGGAAAGTGATGAACAATACTTTATATGGATGAATATTGCTAATAGTGAACCAGAATCGAAATCACAAGCAGAAAAAATGGACAAGCAAGGGATTGATTTGTTTGTTAAAGAGTGGGAAGTACCTGCTACAACGGTTGCACTTGATGAAAAAACTGGTACATGGTTACGTTCATTTCTCGACTTGTATGACACATCTCTAGAAACAAGTACGATTGATGCGCCCTCTTGGCAAGCTATATTAAAACAGGAAGACTTGCCAGAACAACTTCATGCTTGGCAAGCAGACCTCCAACAATTATTCGAGGATAAGCAGTCAGATGATCAATTATTATTGGATATTTTAGTCCATTATGAACAATTATTAAAAGATATAAAATCATAAAACAAAAGGTAATCTTCATGCTAAAGTATCTTTTTCGCTAAGTATGGAATTCAATTTCAAAGCATATTGCCATCCCTAAAACAGTAATTTACTGATTCGCATCTGTGCTAGTTTCCGTCTATGATATAGAAAAGAATAAGGAGGAGAATCAATGGATTCTAGCTTAACTATTAAAATGAAAGATGTGCCTAAATCGGAAAGACCAAGAGAAAGGTTATTAACATATGGTGAAAGTCATCTATCAAATCAAGAGATATTAGCGATTTTGATAGGGAGCGGCACGAGAAGCGAATCAGTATTGGACTTATCCAATCGCCTCATCATGCATTTTGAAGGACTAAAATTATTAAGTGATGCAACAATTGAAGAATTAACAGCGATCAAAGGAATTGGAAATGCAAAAGGAGTTATTATTTTGGCGGCTATCGAGTTAGGGAGACGAATCCAACAATATAAGCCTGAAGAAAGATATACAATTCGTTCCCCGGAAGATGGTGCAGACTACGTGATGGAAGAGATGCGTGGTTTAACGCAAGAACATCTTGTCGTTTTATTTTTAAATACAAAAAATCAAATTATCCATCGCCAAACTATTTTTGTTGGTTCGTTAAATGCATCGATCGTTCATCCACGTGAAATTTATCGTGAAGCGGTAAAACGCTCTGCAGCATCAATTATATGTGCCCACAATCATCCTTCAGGAGATCCCTCCCCATCGCAAGAAGACATTCATGTAACGAGAAGATTAGTTGAAGCGGGCAAGGTCATGGGAATTGAACTATTGGATCATTTAGTAATTGGTGATAACAAATTTATATCATTAAAGGAAAAAGGCTACCTATAAAGCGGTAAAGATAAGAATATTACTTTGTAAGGGCTAGGGATAATTCTCTAGCTCTTTCATTATTAACTACTATCAATTATATGTTGGAGCCACCATGAAAAACAAAAAATCTTGTCACATCAATTTGTAACAAGATTTCGCTAACGTTAATTACGTTTATTCATCTTCTTCAATTTCTTCAAAATCATATTCATCAATAATCTCTTGCCATCTGTCTTCCGCTTCTTCATCGGCATCAAGTGCTTCATTATTCATACTTTCTGACTGATCAGCTGCTTCTATGATTTCATCCTCGGATAATTCGTCATCCAGGATTTGTTGAACCAACTCATAATCAAAAGCTATTGCTTCTGAAAGCATTGTAGCTGCTTTTGTACGTATTTCATGATATTCCTTTGCTATATCATGCTCTAAATCTTGTGAATCAAAGAATGCTTGCATTTCTTCTGTTACAGGAATCATATCTCCATAAATATCTAAAAGCTCTTCATCTGTTTGTACTATTGACATTTGATCGTATAATTCATCAAGCTGATCCATCAATGGATTTACTACGTCAACAAGATCGTTATGATAATCTAACACCTCATCAGCCTCTTTGGAACTACATGCGGTTAGGAAAACTAATAACACCAAACTACTAAACATAAATAATCTTTTCATATTGACCCACCTTTATTTGTAATGAATATGCTTTTGTTGGATAGGAAAATTACTACACTTGTAACCAATTTTTAATCCCTCCATTTCATCTACTTGCGGATTACCGTTATTTCATTGATGGAGGTAAGATTGTTGTGTAATTGTTTTATTAGCAATATGTATATTTATTGATGCAATCTCTTTCTCTGTAACTATTATTATAGCTAATAGTTCCCATTAATGAAATAATGATTTGTGTATAAGGTTCTACCAACAATATGCCTTATCTATCGTACAACATTTTAGCCATTTAGACCATGAAGAAAAAAGCCTATATATAGTTACTTTTGATCTGATTATGCAGCTTTTCAATAAGAAGGGAGAGGCTGAGACCCCGGGGTGCGTAGCACGAGGAGATTCACCAGCCGCCCGTAGAAAGCGAAGTATATTTCTGTAGCGAATTGTAGATGCTATCATTTAGATTTCCCTTTGATAAAAACACTTATGTCCCAGCCTCCATTGCGATAAATACGTATGATGAAATTGATTAACAAAAGGTGTATGATAATAGTTCAAATTTTAGGCTGATTTAAACATTATGAAGCTATTCCATCAAATAACTGATATAATATGTTAGAAAACAATCATTATGATAAAATCGTACACGATATGCAAATGGGTGCAAAAACAGAGCTAGAAATTCCATTTATTGGACTGTTTAATTTATTAACAGATGATCTTACTATTACAAGAAGATTAAATTTATATTAATGCCATAAGAATCAATAGAATTCCTATCATTTTCTTGTGATTTTTCGTATAATATAGAATAGTGATTAAGGAAATGCGCCATTTTCTGTTTATCATATGAAGGTGGCGTATTATTTATTCATTGGTAAATGATGTTTACTCTATTTGATAAATACTAAAATTATATTAAATATGGAAAGTTATATACATCAAGAATTTCTGAAAATAGAAAGGAAGACAAGTAATTATGTTCGGATCACAGGATTTAGGAATTGACTTAGGAACAGCAAACACATTGGTATTTTTAAAAGGTAAAGAAGTTGTCGTCAGCGAACCATCAGTCGTTGCGATAAATAATGATACAGGTAATATCCAGGCTGTTGGAAATGAAGCAAGGAATATGATTGGAAGAACCCCTGGGAACATTACGGTTGTACGTCCAATGAAAGATGGGGTAATTGCGGATTATGATACAACTGCTACAATGATGAAGTACTATATTAAACAAGCGCATAGTAAACGTGGGGCTTTTGCTACGAAGCCAAGTATTGTTGTATGTGTGCCTTCTGGTATTACGAAAGTGGAGGAAAGAGCAGTAATAGATGCTACAAAGCAAGCGGGTGCAAAAGAAGCATATCCAATTGCTGAACCATTTGCTGCTGCAATAGGTGCAGACTTGCCTGTTTGGGAACCAACAGGTAGTATGATTGTAGACATAGGCGGAGGAACGACAGAAGTAGCTGTTATTTCATTAGGGGGAATTGTGACAAGTAAATCAATCCCTGTAGCTGGAAACGATATGGATGAGGCAATTACACATCATATCCGTCAGACATACAATTTAATGATCGGGGAAAGAACTGCCGAAGAAATTAAAATGACAATTGGTTCTGCTTTAGAACTGGACCAGAATGAGACGATGGAGATTCGTGGACGTAATTTATTAACGGGGTTACCAGAAACGATTTCTATTTCTCAAGAAGAAGTAACAAATGCATTAAAAGATAATATCGAAAAAATCATTCATGCTGTAAAAAGCACACTGGAGAAAACACCTCCCGAACTTTCTGCAGATGTGATGAACCGGGGTATCGTTCTTTCAGGTGGTGGTGCAATGTTACACCAGTTTGATAAAGCGATCAGTGATGCAACCGATATACCAGTCTTTATAACTGAAAATCCTTTAGAAAGTGTCGCAATTGGAACAGGGAAATCCCTCGATTATATTCAACACTTTAAGGACCAGCCTAATGTTGCATCGCGTACTACAATTGAATAAGTAGGTGTAAGTATGTCCTTTTTTCGCAAGAAATCTTTATTCGTTATATTAATTGGAGTTATTTTATTAGTCGTTCTCGTCGGTTATTCGATAACGGATCGAGAACAACTATCTAAACCCGAAAAGTTTTTCATGGATTCCGTTGGGTGGGTACAATCTGTCATTAATAAACCAGTATCTTATACGGTTAATATGTTTAATAGTGTTGGTGAAATTAAAAATACGTACGATGAAAACAGAGTATTACGCGAAAAACTAGCTGAGTATAAAACATTGATTTACGAGGTTCAAGAGCTTGATAAGGAAAATGAAGAATTACGTGAGGCGGTTGAATTAGAAAGTTCAGCAAGAGATTTTGATCCTGTTTTAGCAAATGTCATCTCTCGTTCACCAGAAAGATGGTTAGAACAATTAACAATTAATAAAGGTACAAACCAAGGTGTAGAGAAAGACATGGCCGTTATGACTGTAGATGGGATGATCGGAAAAATAACGTCGGTTTCTAAGACGACATCAACTGTTCAATTAATTACAGGCTTTGATCAGTTAAACCGAATTTCTGCTACAGTCTCTCGCAAAGATGGAAAGAATATTTTTGGGCTGATTGAAGGATACGATAAAGAAAAAGAAGCACTTGTTTTTACAATCTTGGAGCAATCTGATCGAAATTTAAAAGAAGATGAACTTGTCGTCTCCTCAAGTATGGGTGGATTGTATCCATCGGGCTTACCGATTGGAACGATTATAGAGGTTCTGCCTGACGATTATGGGCTAACTAAAACAGCCTATGTAGAACCTGCAGCAGATATGTATGAAATTAATCAAGTAATTGTTGTAGAACGTTTATTAGATAAACCAGACCAATCGCCTGATGCTGGAGAAGAGTAATGATGAAAAAGCTCATTTTTCCACTCATATTATTTCTATTATTAGTAAGTGAAGGGGTTGCTCTGGATTTATTACCAAATATATTAACGTCTACGGAAACATTAATTGTTCCTCATTGGATTTTTGTATTCCTAATATTAATTGCTTTATTTTACGACACGAGTGATACATTTTATGCAGTTATATTCGGTGTCTTCTTTGGAATCTTTGTTGATATCGCCTATACTGAAATATTAGGAGTGTACATGTTCGTGTACCCACTTGCTATTTATATTGTTCAGCTATTAAAACGAATGTTACAAACAAATTTTTACATGACGATGATTATCACCGTCATCAGTATTAGTATTGTAGAGATGTTAATATACTTCATATATTCCTTTGTCGGTATCGTTGACACAACGATGTCCTACTTTGTCCTACACCGTTTATTACCAACAATACTGGCGAATGTATTATTCCTAATTCCGCTTTATTTTCTGTCAGTTAATACGTTAATGAGATGGAGTAGGGAACAGTTAGAGAAGTAATTTCATCTATACGGTAATCTCTGAGTGAGGTGAGCATATTGACGCAAAGTGACAAGCAATTAATTACTATAAAAGGTACAAAAGAAGGTCTAACATTTTACATAGATGATGAGACACCTTTTCAGTCTGTCGTTAAAGAATTAGAAATGAAACTAACGACTACCGACTTTCTCGAGGACAAAGCAGAACAAGCAATCGCTGTAATTCTCAATTTTGGATACCGTTATGTATCAAGTAAACAAAGAAAATTGCTGAAACAATTAATAGAAGAACATAGCCATTTTTTCATTGAACGATTTGATGCTGACGTGATTAGTAAAGATGAGGCCGAAACATGGTTCGATGAAATGGAAGTCAAATCAATCACGCAAATTGTGCGTTCAGGTCAAATCGTAGAAGTGACTGGCGATTTATTGCTCATTGGCGATGTAAATCCAGGTGGTCAAGTTCGGGCAACAGGAAACATTATGATTCTTGGCCACTTACACGGTATTGCTCATGCTGGAATAAATGGTAATGAGCAAGCAACTATTGCTGCTTCCTACATGAATCCTACACAATTACGAATTGCACAATACTTAAGTAGAGCACCTGATTATGAAACAGAAGGTACTTATATGGAATGCGCCTATTTAGATGAAGCGAATCAAAAAATTGTTATTGACCGTCTTCAAGTATTGCCTTTTGTTCAAAAGAAATTGCAGGAAATAGAAGGGGGAATGTAAAATGGGTGAAGCGATTGTTGTTACATCTGGAAAAGGCGGCGTAGGGAAGACAACGACTACAGCTAACTTAGGGACTGCTTTAGCGTTAATGGATAAAAAAGTTTGTTTAATTGATACTGATATAGGGTTACGTAATTTAGATGTTATTATGGGTTTAGAAAATCGGATCATTTATGATATTGTCGATGTGATTGAAGATCGTTGTCAGTTATCACAAGCGTTGATTCGAGATAAACGATTTGAGTCCTTATCTTTATTACCAGCCGCACAAACGAGTGATAAGTCAGCAGTAACAAAAGAAGGCATGCTACAAATAGTTGCCGAATTAAAGCAAGAATATGATTATGTTTTAATCGATTGTCCTGCTGGGATCGAACAAGGTTTCCAAAATGCGATTGCTGGGGCGGATAAAGCAATTGTTGTGACAACACCGGAAAAATCTAGCGTAAGAGATGCAGACCGAATTATTGGTTTAATCGAACAAGAAAAAATGGAACGACCTCGTTTGATTATTAATCGTATTCGTCAACATATGATGGATGATGGAGATGCTATTGATATTGATGATGTTGTACAATTACTTTCGATCGATTTATTAGGAATTGTAATTGATAGTGATGATGTCATTAAGGCATCAAATACGGGAGAACCTGTAGCGATCACTCCAAATAATAAAGCGTCGATCGCGTATCGTAATATTGCTAGAAGAATTTTAGGTGAGACAGTCCCATTACAGTCATTAGACCAAGAAAAGGGAATCTTTCAAAAAGTGAAACAACTATTTTCAAAACGTTCTTAATAGAAAAAGATACTACTAATATAATATTGGTAGTATCTTTTTATGTTTTTTAAATATGCTCCTAATTACGTAAGAATCATATCTTGTCCTACATCCGCATATCTATGTATAAACAAACCGTAAAGGATGGGAAGTAATGGATAAAGATATACGAAGAATAAGGGCAGGGATCAAACAACGTAAAAAGGGACGAACAAAACAAGACATTCATGATCACCAACAAAATATTAACATCCCCATCATGATTTCTGAAGAAGAGAAGCACGGATTCCAATTACCAATGTATGATAGAGTCGAAGAATTTTCGGTGAAAACGGAACAACCAAGCAAAAGAAATAGCTCATTACGGAACGCACTCCTTTCTTTATTGTTATTTATTGGTTGTGTCGTTTTATTTAAAACATCAATTATTCCATTTCAAGGTGCAACAAACTTAGCACATCATGCTTTAACAGAGGAGTTTCCATTTGCTAAGGTCCATCATTGGTATGTTGAAACTTTAGGAGTACCTCTTGCATTTACACCACAGATGCCATTAGAGCAAACAGATGGGACAAGTACAAGTGAATTTCCTATCCATGGCGAAGTAATTGAAACATTTGCAACGAATGGGACTGGCATGATGATTTCACCGACAGAGGCAACAAAAGTAAACGCCTGGGAGCAAGGGATGGTTATTTTTGCAGGTAAAGATCAAACGACAGATCAAACGGTCATTATCCAACATCCGGATGGTAGTAAGACAACTTATGGGTTGTTAAGTACAATTGATGTCCATCTATATAAGTTTGTGCGTGCGGATGAAGTAATTGGTACATTCAGTCCATCTACAGAAGGTGATGTCGCTTATTTTGCAATGGAGAAAGATAAGCAATTTATTGATCCAGCCCAAGTGATTCGTGTTGATGATCTTCGTTAACATTCACTTACATCCATTATTACTACTTCTTATTCTTCTTTCCTTACTAACAGGAACTTTTATTCAATTATTTATTATTTTGTTCATTGTCCTTATTCATGAACTTGGTCATTATCTCGCAGCAACCTACTATAAATGGCGAATTGATTACATTATGCTTTGGGTTTTTGGTGGAGTGATGAAAACCGATGAATCCTCTCAGCGTTCGATTAAAGAGGAATGCATTGTTACACTTGCTGGCCCATTTCAACATATCATCCTTTTTTTCGTACTTACCGGACTATCTGTATGGCAGCTCCTACCAGAGCCTATTTTACAACAAGCACATTATTATAACGGCATTATTTTATTGTTTAACTTATTACCAATTTATCCATTAGATGGTGGAAAGCTTTTTCTTCTTATCCAATCAGCTTTTACACCATATTATGTTGCAACAAGAAGGATATTCTATTTATCTATGTTTCTATGTCTTGCACTAATGATGATGCAATTAATACTTTTGCCATTCACGGTAAGCGCATTTGCACTTTGTTTATTTTTATTACTAGAAAATTATCGTGCGTTGAAAGAACATTATTATTCCTTTATTCGTTTTTTATTAAGTCGAATGGATCCATCTGCCCGAAAACGAATGGAACAAAAATCAGTTCAAGAAGATGCGTTGTTAATGGATGTATTCAAACAGTTTAGACGAAATCGGATGTATCGAATACATGTGCAACGTAAGTTAGTACCAACATTTGTTGTGACTGAACAATATTGTTTGCATGCTTATTTTACAAAAAAACAAATTACAGCTACAATGGGAGAGGTTATTGAAATAAAAGAAAATGAATGATGAGAATAGTTTTATTCATTTCATGGCTATTTTTTGTAATGATAAAATTGATTCAGTTGACAATGAAATCATTTGTATGCTATTATTTCAATGTTATACAAATGTAGCACCATTGCTACAACCGCACGGATCAGGTAATAAACTTAATTCTAAGTACCTGTATGGCGAGTCTTAGTTTATTGGGAGGTGCAAGTGAATGTACGCAATTATTGAAACTGGTGGTAAACAAATCAAAGTAACAGAAGGTCAAGAGATTTACATCGAAAAAGTAAATGCTGATGTAGAAGAAACAGTTAATTTTGATAAAGTATTATTCGTAGGTGGAGATGACGTAAAAGTAGGGGCTCCGTATGTAGAAGGTGCTTCTGTTGATGCAAAAGTTGAAAAACAAGGTCGTCAAAAGAAAATTACGGTTTTCAAATATAAGCCTAAGAAAAACTACAGTCGTAAACAAGGACATCGTCAGCCTTATACGAAACTAGTTATTGACAAAATAAATCTATAAGGATTTTTGTAATGATTAATGTCATTGTATATGAACAAGATAACGAGATTACTGCATTTGAAATAAGCGGACATGCTAATAGTGGTCCTTATGGCTATGATTTAGTATGTGCAGCAGTTTCTGCGGTTTCATTTGGTGCTGTAAATGCTGTGTTTGAATTATGCCAAATGGAATTAGAGATAGAACAAGTAGGAGAAGGTGGCTATTTATTTGTTACCATCCCTGAGAGCTATCCTCTACGACTGAAGCAGAGGGCGCAACTTATTTTTGAAGCAATGGTTGTCTCATTACAAACAATTGAACGTGATTATAATAAATTCATCCAAATTAAAAGGAAATAAGGAGGTGCCTTCCTAATGTTAAAACTTGATTTACAGTTTTTCGCACAGAAAAAAGGTGCTGGTAGTACACGTAACGGACGTGACTCACATTCTCAACGTTTAGGAGCTAAACGTGCTGACGGACAATTCGTAACAGGTGGTTCGATTTTATATCGTCAACGCGGTACGAAAATCTATCCCGGTGAAAATGTTGGCCGTGGAAAGGACGACACATTATTTGCAAAAGTAGATGGTGTTGTTAAATTCGAAGCTTTCGGACGTGACCGTAAAAAAGTTAGTGTTTATCCAGAAGTAGTAGAAGCATAATGGTAAAACTCCAATCATTTATGGTTGGAGTTTTTTGTATATATTATGGTATAAAGAGTGATAGGGATATTTAAAGGAATGAGGTGAGAAGATGTTTGTCGATCAGGTAAGTGTGTACGTAAAAGCAGGTGACGGCGGAAATGGAATTGCTGCATTTCGCCGGGAGAAATATGTTCCAAGAGGTGGCCCAGCAGGCGGTGACGGTGGACATGGTGGAAACATTGTCTTTCAAGTAGATGAAGGATTAAGTACGTTGATGGATTTTAGATATAATCGTCATTTTAAAGCAGATCGTGGTGAAAATGGGATGGGCAAAGGGAAACATGGTAAAAATGCCTCCCCTTATATTATCCCAGTCCCACCTGGAACGACTGTGTATGATGAAGCAACGCAACGAACGATTGCTGACTTGGTCATGCATGGACAAGAAGCATTAATTGTTCAAGGTGGTAAAGGTGGGCGGGGCAATATTCGTTTTGCAAACCCAAGGAATCCGGCCCCTAATTTGTCTGAAAATGGGGAACCTGGGGAAGAGCGCAATATCCGCCTAGAATTAAAAGTAATTGCTGATGTTGGCTTAGTTGGTTTTCCGAGTGTGGGAAAATCGACTTTATTATCCGTAGTCAGTGCAGCCCGACCTAAAATAGCCGATTATCACTTTACAACATTATCTCCTAATCTTGGTGTTGTTGACACAGAAGATGGTCGAAGTTTTGTCATGGCAGATCTACCAGGCCTCATTGAAGGGGCACATGAAGGTGTTGGTCTTGGACACCAATTTCTACGTCATATTGAACGAACAAGATTAATTGTGCATATAATTGATATGGCTAGTACAGAAGGTAGAGATCCATACGAAGATTTTGAAACAATTAACCAAGAATTACATGAGTATGATAATAGCTTGGGAGAGAAACGACAAATTGTTGTAGCG
>JAPFCO010000394.1 GCA_026169505.1 Pseudogracilibacillus sp. | reverse complement strand
TATGATTATACCGATTGGTTTAAGACAGATTACAGTTTTAATGATTTACTAGATATTTGGGAATATAAATATTTAGGAAACGAACCAACCAATCAAAAAAAGCAAGCATTAATTGAAAGATACTTTGAAGAGTATCCTGAGAATCCAATTTAAAAGGTATAGTAACCACAGTGTGTAAAATTACAAACTGTGGTTTTTTCTGAAGTAAATTTGTAGATGTCCTCTAATAAAATTGTGGTAAACAATTTATGGTACATTAAGATTATACTCAGTAATTCGTGAAAGAAACTTGTTTACTGTAGGAAAAATGTAGGATGGAAAGCAAATGTCAAATGAGTGGCTAATAGCTAAAGAGACTAATGATAGTAGGATATTTGCTGCTGTTAATGGAGATGAAATATTAGCAGAAAGAATTAGAGTAGCGCTAGAAACAAATAAAGTTGAACGGGTTCTTTCAAAAGTCGATAGAGATGGAAGTATTAAAACATTCAGGCTTGATACCAATGGTAATCGAATTGGTGAATGGCCTTAGATAATTCTAAGAGAGGAAGGAATTAAGTAAATGCGAGATCCTTTGTGTATAGAAGAAAAATGTAAAAAAGTATAGCGTATAAATATGAATTTATTGAAGAGACAAGAGAGGATATTAGAAATCTAAAGGAAGATATTAAAAACGGTATTCAAAGACACCCAAGAGATAATCACGGTATAATAGAAGCGGGATATAATAGAAATTTTAGACATTACGAAGATATTGTAAGAGCAAAATATTCTATAGGCGAAAATGTAGATACACTAGAAGGAGATTTTGAGAAGGCGCTAGATGATTTAGAACATGTTGGTGAGGAAAAGGTTGGATATTTAAATTTACTTTGGATGACTGCTTTAGGTATCCTGTTAGAAACAGCTAAAGAAAACATGAAAAGACTAGGTCATATCATTGAAAAACAACAGAAGTATGATTTCGTCATCGATTATTTATTATGTGCAAGTGATATTGGCTGGACTAGAATTAGCAATCAATTTGCAAAAGAAAATCCATATAAAAAAACAAAAGAGATGATTGAATTAGCGCAAACAGATAAGGAAGCAGCGTCAAAAAGATTGCACACTTATATGGAGAAAGAATGGTTGCAAGGGCACTATGATTATGATTGGCAAAACGCCCATAAAGAACTGGGCTATTATGGATTTTGGAGCTTTGAAACTGCAGCAATAGCGAAGGTTTTAGATCTGGATGATACTAGTCTCCAAGGTAATAATCGCTATCCATACGACTTGGCACATTACAAAGATACAATGACGTTTAAGGGTTTTTCCATAAGTGAATATTTAGAGGAATCCGCGCATCATTCTGGAGAAACAAAAGATTGGCCAGAAGGGATTGAGGAAAATCCCGCGTTAGAGAAAATTATCCCAGTCAGATGCCATGCTTTAGTAAATGACTTAATTGCTGATTATCAATCGCTAGATGATGAAGGATTTTACGAAAAGTATAAAGACCCAATGGAATTGGATCAAATTTGGTTTTTTATCGAAGATTATAAAGAAGAAAACAACGATAGAAATTTATTAGGAAGTTTAATTGTCTTCGCACTTACAGACAGAGAGTATATTTTACAATTGGATTTTAAAGACAATGTA
>JAPFCO010000044.1 GCA_026169505.1 Pseudogracilibacillus sp. | reverse complement strand
TTGTAGCGATTCGCTACCTCTTCCGCTGTATGTCCCATTCCCATATAATATTCTGGTGCATGTTCAACTAAGGTAGAGTTTGGTTTAATAACATGTCCGCCCATCGGTATTAAACTCATTGACTCTGCTCCACCTGCAATAATCGTATCACTATGCCCTAACATAATTCGCTCAGCACCATATGCAATACTTTGTAAACCTGATGAACAGTAACGGTTAATCGTAATTGCAGGCGTTTCCTTCTTTAATCCTGCAAGTCCTGCAATATTATTTGCCATATTCATTCCTTGTTCTGCTTCAGGCATTGCGTTTCCAAAAATAACATCATCGATATTTCCATCATAATTTCCTGCACGTTTTAATGTTTCTTTTACTGTTAATGCAGCTAAATCATCTGGTCTTGTGTTTGCAAGGGTTCCTCGTCCTGCTCTTCCAACAGGCGTTCGTGCTCCTGCAACAATGACTGCTTCTTTCACTATAATTCCTCCCTCTTAATCCGTTCCATTATTCGCTTCTCTATTTTCCCCCGATAATAAGTGAAACATTTCATTAATTACGTAGTGGTTTACCTTTTAATAACATATGTTGCATTCTCATCTGTGTTTTCGGCTCGCCAATTAGACTTAAGAATGCTTCTCTTTCAAGGTCTAACATGACTTGCTCATCTATGATTGTACCTGCTTTCACACGTCCACCAGATAAAACAAATGCTAACTTTTCAGCGATTTTCAAATCATGTTCTGACGCAAACCCACTTAGATGTAGGTTTTTTGCCCCTAATAACATTGCTGCATACCCTGCATCCCCAACAACTGGAATCTTCTCTGGCTGCGGTGCCTGGTAGCCTGTTCTAGCTAAGGCTAAAGCACGTTGTTTTGCATCATCCAATAAATGATCTGGATTCACACTAATGCCATCATGCTTATTTAAGAAACCATTTTGTCTTGCTTCAACTGCCGAAGTTGATACACTTGCTGTTGCAACTCTTTCAAATACTGCATTTGCTACTTTGGACAGGTCGAAATCGATTCCTTCAGGCAGGTCACGTAACATTTTCAAATATAATTCTTTCGTACCGCCACCACCTGGAATCAGTCCTACTCCCGCTTCTACAAGACCCATATATGTTTCTTGTGAAGCTTGTACTCCTGCTGCCGGTAATGTTACTTCTGCTCCTCCACCCAATGCCATACTGAAAGGTGCAGTTACGACAGGTTTTGCAGCATATTTAATATTTTGTGTCATGTTTTGTAATTGGCGAATAACCATATCCAATTCAAAGAAATTATCGTCTTGGGCTTCCATTAACATTAATGCTAAGTTAGCACCAACACAGAAGTTTTTGCCTTGGTTACCAATCACAAGTCCTTCATAATTCTTCTCTACTTCTTCAATTGACTGATTGACCATTTGCATGACATCAAGTCCAATCGAATTATTCGGAGATGTGAACTCTAGTAAAGCAACTCCATCACCAATATCTATTAAACTAGCTCCAGTGTTTTTCTTAATTACACCTTGTGAATCTTTTAAGCGACGAATATTAATTTCCTTTTTATTAAATACGACTTGTTCATAAACAGCCTTATTCTTATCATAAAAGTACACTTTGCCATCTTCTTGCTTGTAAAATGTTTCATTGCCGTCTGATAGGAACTTCTCCACCCATTCAGGTACTTCTACACCTTCTTCTTTCATTCGTGCAACCGATTTAGCTACACCAATTGCATCCCATGTTTCAAATGGGCCTAGTTCCCAACCAAAACCCCATTTCATCGCATTATCGATTTCATTAATATTGTCCGCTATTTCTCCTGTTAATTCAGCGGAGTAAATTAAAGTTGGTTTTAGTATATTCCATAAAAAATCGCTCGCTTTATCGCCTGGTTGTGACACAAGTGCTTTCAATTTCTTTCGAGTACCTTTTTGCTGTTTCGCCATTTCAACTGCAGCTGATTTTAACTTTTTACGATCTTCATATTCCATTGTTTCAGGATTCAACTGTAAAATGACACTACCTTTGTCACCTTTTACCTTTTTGAAAAAACCTTGTTTAGCCTTTGCACCTAACCAACCTTTTTCGTTCATTTCTTGCATGAAACTAGGTATCTCAAAGACTGCTTTCTCGTCGCCTTCAACTTGCTCATACACATTGTTTGCCACATTGATAAACGTATCTAAACCTACAACATCTAATGTCCGAAATGTTGCACTTTTCGGACGACCAATTAAAGGTCCTGTTACGGAGTCAACTTCACCGATTGTTAATCCTGCCTTCAACATTTCTTGCACTGTTACTAGTAATCCATATGTTCCAATTCGATTACCAATAAAGTTAGGAGTATCTTTCGCTTCAACGACAC
This sequence comes from Pseudogracilibacillus sp., assembly GCA_026169505.1. Lineage (GTDB taxonomy): Bacteria > Bacillota > Bacilli > Bacillales > Amphibacillaceae > Pseudogracilibacillus. The sequence goes on along the minus strand of JAPFCO010000044.1, from coordinate 394 downwards.
CTTTACCTAAAACGTTTTCACCAAACTGTTTCATAAAGGAAACAGTTTCCGGATCCGTATGTTGTGTCGGGATCACCTCTAGTAATTTCAAATAACGTGGTGGGTTGAAAAAGTGTGTTCCTAAGAAGTGTTTTTTCATATTTTCTGAACAATCTTCAATCATTGCCTCGACTGAAATTCCCGACGTATTAGATGTAACGATTGTTCCTTCTTTGCGATGTTTATCTACTTGTGCAAAAACTTGTTTCTTTATATCTAACCTCTCAACTACTACTTCAATGATCCAATCGAGATCTGCTAGTTTTTCCATATCATCTTCCATGTTACCGGTTACAATTAAGTCCAAGCTTTTTTTACTTGTTATCGGTGATGGCTTTTGTTTAAGCAAAGCTTG
>JAPFCO010000272.1 GCA_026169505.1 Pseudogracilibacillus sp. | reverse complement strand
TAGAAATATTAATGATCGTGTACGTGAAATTGCTCCTTTCTTTACGTATGATGATGATCCGTATATTTTCGTTCGTGATGATGGTTCACTCGCATGGATCATTGATGCCTATGTATCTGCGGAAGGATATCCATACTCAGAAGCGTATAATGGGAACAATAACTATATTCGTAACTCTGTGAAGGTTGTTGTCGATGCATATACCGGGGAAGTTGACTTTTATGTAGTTGACCCGGAAGATCCATTAATTCAAACATATCAAAATATGTTCCCAGAATTATTTACAGCGGAAATACCGGAAGATGTGCAAGCACATTTCCGGTATCCAGTTGATTTGTTTAAGATTCAAACAGCGATGTATGGAACATATCATATGTCTAATTTAGAAGTATTTTATAATAGAGAGGATTACTGGGAGATCCCAACAGAGATGTACTTTAATCAAGACATTGAGATGGATCCATACTATATTACGATGAAATTACCAGAATATGATGAAGAGGAATTTATTTTAATGACGCCTTATACACCGAAGAAGAGGCAGAATATGATTTCATGGATGGGTGTACGAAACGACGGTGATCATTATGGTGAGCTTTTCGTTTATCAATTCCCTAAACAGAGAAATGTGTATGGACCACAACAAATTGAAAATAGGATTAACCAAGATAGTGTTATATCTCAACAATTAAACTTATGGTCACAAGGTGGTTCAGAAGTAATTCGAGGAAACCTACTTGTTATACCTATTGAAGATACCGTCTTATATGTAGAACCAGTCTATATTGAATCATCCAATGAGACGTCCTTACCAGAAGTAAAACAAGTAATCATGGCTTACGAGGATCATATCGTGATGGAAGAGACATTTGAAAAAGCATTGGAAGAAATTTTAGGCTACTCTGATCGAGATGTGGAGAAGCCGCAAGATGCGGAAGAAGATGTGGATGAGGGTGCGATAGATCCCGAGGAAGATGGAACGGATGAAGAAGGTATGGAAGAACCGCCAGCCTTAAATGCAGAAGATGCATTGCAAGAAGCGGGTCAATTGTTTGAAGACTATCAAGAGGCACTTTCGAACGGTGATTTTGAAAAAGCAGGTGCTATCTTGAAAGAGCTAGAAGAAGAACTAAGCAAATTTAAATAATAGGAGTCCATTTCATCATTACTTAAATCAGTTACGTCGCTACCGCCTGTAGCAATAAATCTGTTTTATGAAATTGATTAAATAGCTCTACAAAAAGGGATTATCTAGGTACCGATCCCCGAAAGTTAGATTTTCAACTCTAACTTTCGGGGTGGTAACCTATTCAGATAGTCCCTTTTTATGTGTGTTTTATTCTCATTCAAACTACTTTTATTTGCTGAATCACGTATGAAGGTGCTATATTATAAGGTGAATATTCGGATTTAGAGGTGTAAATATGAAACGTAGTGACCGATTAATCGGATTAACGAATTATTTTATCAATCATCCACAGGAATTGATGCAATTATCTTATTTTACGGAAAGATACGATGCATCTAAATCTTCTATTAGTGAAGATTTAGATATTATTCATGATATGTTTGTACATGAAGGTATAGGTTCTTTAGAACGAATCTCAGGAGCGGCGGGTGGCGCTCAATACATCCCGTTTTTTTCAAAAGAGCAGAGTGTTGAGAAGATGAAACAACTTTGCTACAAGCTAGAAGATCCGTCACGTGTCTTACCTGGTGGGTATGTATATATGAGTGATCTATTAGGTGATCCAAGGATTGTACAGGAGATTGCGAAAGTGTTCGTTACCGCATTCCATGAGCAATCAATCGACGCGGTTGTAACGGTGGAAACAAAAGGAATCTCGCTAGCATACGCTGTAGCGAATTTATTACATGTACCAGTTGTTATTATTCGCAGAAATATGCGTGTAACAGAGGGATCCTCTGTTAGTATTAATTATGTATCAGGACGATCACAGCGCATTCAAACGATGGTCTTGCCGAAGCGAAATTTAAAAGAAGGTATGAACGTCTGTATTATTGATGACTTTATGAAGGTAGGCGGGACGGTTACGGGCATGATTAGCTTGCTGGAAGAATTTAAGGCGAAAGTTGTCGGTGTGGGTGTTTTTGCTGAAGCGGAAGATGATGAAAACGAAAGAATGGTCGATGAATATATTTCTTTAGTAAAAGTGTCAAATATGAATGTCAAAAACAAACAGATAGATGTTACGCTAGGTAGCTTTTATCAGTAATAGGTGAAGTCTTGTTAAATATTTAACTTTTTTGGATATTTAGCAGGACTTTTTAATTTGGTGTTGAATAATAAGTATAAGCTTCAAAACTTCAAAGGTGGTGAAAATTCGTGGAAATAACTGATGTTCGTCTACGTCGAGTTAGTACAGAGGGTAAAATGAGAGCGATTGCATCAATCACAATTAATGAAGCATTTGTTGTACATGATGTACGGATTATTGATGGAAATAATGGCTTATTCGTTGCAATGCCTTCAAAACGTACATCCGATGGTGAATTTAGGGATATTGCTCATCCGATCAACTCAGAGACTCGTGAAATCATACAAAATGCTGTTATAAAGGAATACGAAGCAAGAGAGGAATCGGAAGAAAATATAATAAGCTACGAAGGTGTAAGTGTTTCTTAAAAATCACATAGAAAAAGACTAATTTATAGAGAATTAGTCTTTTTTTCATGGATTTTTTTCGATATAAATGTTATCTATTGAATTAACAGCCTATTTCAGTTATTATTTTATAATGGAGATAAAGGAATTGGAGGTTACTTCATGAAGAATCGTTATGCAATTGTTTTGGCAGCTGGACAAGGAACTCGAATGAAGTCAAAACTATATAAAGTACTTCATCCAATTTTAGGGAAACCGATGATTAGCTACGTTTTAAATGCATTAAAGCCATCTGCCGTCGATACGATGGTAACAATTGTTGGCCATGGTGCAGAAGAGGTAATGAGCCAAATTGGAGATAAGAGTAGGTTCGTTGTGCAGGAAGAACAATTAGGCACGGCACATGCCGTCTTACAAGCAGAGTCATTGCTAAAAGACAAGCAAGGTACAACGATTGTTGTTTGTGGGGACACTCCATTAATTACGGGTGAAACGTTTGAGCAACTATTTACGTATCATGAGTCTTTACAATCTAAGGCTACGATCTTAACAACGAAGGTGGAAAATCCAACTGGTTATGGACGTGTGCTTCGTAGTGAAAATTTGGATGTAGAAAGAATTGTAGAACATAAAGACGCGACTGATGAAGAGAAACGAGTAAATGAAATAAATACTGGAACATACTGTTTTGATAATGAAGCATTATTTGCAGCATTAGCAAAAGTTGATAATAATAACTCACAGCAAGAGTATTATTTACCTGATGTCATTGAAATACTAAAGGCAGAAGGTGAAAAGGTGACAGCCTTCATGACAGAAAATGATGATGAAACAATAGGAATCAATGACCGCGTTGCGTTAGCGAATGCGGAAAAAGTCATGAGAACTCGAGTGAATGAAAATCATTTACGAAATGGTGTAACAATCATCGATCCTGATACTACGTATATTGGGCCAGAAGTAACGATAGAACAAGATGTTACGATTCAACCTGGTACAACGATATTAGGTGAGACCACAATAGGAACAGGCACTTTTATCGGGGCTAACTCTGAAATCGAGAATTGTATCATAGGAAATGATAGCGTCATTAGACAAAGTGTAGTGAAAGATAGTAAAATAGGAAATAAGGCAAATATCGGTCCATTCGCACATATTCGTCCAGAAACATCT
>JAPFCO010000298.1 GCA_026169505.1 Pseudogracilibacillus sp. | reverse complement strand
GTTTTTGCTTTAGTAATGTTTTTATTATTTAAAGTGATTGTACCGGTATTTGGTGGTAAAATCCCCATAATTCCTTTCATTAAAGTACTTTTACCTACACCGTTTCGACCAATAATAGAAATGATTTTACCTGTTTCTACATGGATCGAAACATCTCTAATAATCGTGATTTTATTGTAACCTGTCGTAAAGTTATTCACATCTAGCAATCCAATCACGCTCCTCTCTTAACTTTCTACACCTAGATATATTTCAATTACTTCTGGATTGGATTCAATATCGCCAATATTACCCTCAGCAAAAACGGCACCTTGATGCAACACCGTCACTTGTTGGGAAATTTGCCTAACAAATTCCATATCGTGGTCAATAAAAATAATCGATACGCCACTTTCATTTAACTTCTTAACAATTTGAGCGGTAAATGCAGTTTCCTCCGGCCCCATTCCGGCCGCCGGTTCATCCAATAATAATAGCTCTGGTTTAGACGAGAGCGTCATCGCGATCTCTAACCATTGCTGTTGACCGTGTGATAGATTATTCACTACTTGTGGCAATAAGTCTTCAATCCCGATTAAATGAACTAGGCGCTGGATCTCTTCATCGATCTTTTCACGAGGAACATAGTTTTGTGCAGCAATCCTCATATTTTCATAACCTGTTAGCTCACCATAAACTCCTGGAATTTGCATTTTAATCCCGATTCCCATACGAGCCCTTTGCCAAGTCGGCAGTTTGGAAATATCCGTGTCTTTAAAAACCACTTGGCCTTGAGTTGGCGGATAAATACCCATAATCAATTTAAAAACAGTACTTTTTCCAGCTCCATTTGGTCCAATTAAACCTCTTAGCTCCCCACGCTTGATCGATAAGTCCACATTATTTACCGCTCTTAAACCACCAAAATCTCTCGTAAGCTTTTTTAATGCCAAAATTTCTTCTTTATGACTCGTTTGTTGACTCATTTATTTTCAACTCCTTTTCTAAAGAACAATCGATCAAAGAAGTTAAAGATCGTAACAATAATCCCTTTTGGAACAAGTAAAATAACTAAAATTAAGATAATACCTAAGATTACTAAAGCATATTCACTGCCTGACACAGATAGCTTTTGGGATAGCAAATAATATAACACGGTAAAAATCATGACAGCGGATAAATTTTTTCTACCTGCAGCAGCGACTAATACGACTGGTAATGCTGCAGCCGATATATCCATCGACGCCGGCGAAATATATCCTCCCCATGTGACATATAACACCCCACTAAATGCAGCTAATACTCCACCAAACGAAAAGGATAACGTTTGTAGGAAAGGTATATTAAACCCTAGTAGCTGACTGCGTTCTCGGTTCTCCCTAACTGCTATGAAACTATAACCAGTCTTTCTACTTTGCATCGTCGTAAAAATCAAATAGATAGCAATTAATAAGATAACAACGAAAAAGTACATAAGATTCCCTGTAAAAGCAATTTCAAAATCACCTAATGCTAGTCCAAGCGCTGGAATATTATTAATCCCATTATCTCCTCCTAAAAGAACGGAGCCTATTTTCCACTGTGATCCTGCCGATTGTGCTAGAAATGTAGCTAATACTAACGTGACACATAATGTGATGAGTCCAACAAATACATCGTTGACGCCACCGTAAAACATAAAATATCCTAACAGTAAAGCTAAGAGCCATGCAATAAATAAGGCTAGAATTAATGATATAAACGTCATATTTACACTTTCAAAATTCATACTTATAATCGCATATGCATAAGCACCGACACCAAAAAAGGCGGTTTGCCCAAAACTAAAAATCCCAGTTAAACCCCAAATCAACCATAAACTAACTGAAAGTAATGCCATCGACAAAAAATAAGTCATATTTAAAACATCATGAGCCGATCCTAATAAAGGGAATAATAAGAATATGATGCAAAGGATTGTCATCGTTATTTTCTCAGAGTTTATCTTTTTAAAAAAATGTGCATTTGACATGATATCACTTCACCTTCAATACTTTTTTCTCTATCAGTCCCGAAAAACCAGTCGGCCAGAGTCTAATAAACAGTATTGCTGCTACTAAGAGCCCTACTCGCCCTATAAATGTTCCAAAAATATAAGATAAGCTACTATGAACAATACCTAAAGTGCCACCAGCCATAATCGTTCCAATTAATGGGTTAGCACCACCTACAATAACGGTTACAAAACTCTCCATTAGAAAACCTGCACCAAATGTTGGTCCTATCGTCATTGTAAAAGAATAAAGTCCACCTGTAAGTCCCGCGAACATAGATCCTATTACAAACGTCATCGTGTACATTCTATCCGTATTCGTTCCAAGGCTTCGAGCAATCTCTTCATTTTGCATCGTAGCTCTCGACTTCAAACCAAAGTTAGTATGCATAAAAAGCCAATATAATAATGCAAGTAACAAAACTGCAATAACAGTTAGAATTAATCGATAAGTAGAATAATTAATATCCCCTACCGTAAAAGAACCCAATGGTGTAGACGGTCCTTGTAATGATGGTCCCATCATAATTAACATGCCTTGCCCCATAATTAAACTAATTCCCCAAGTAGCAACGACGGAATCCAGGGGTCTTCCATATAAATGACGAATAATTAATTTATCGACAATAAACCCAAAACAACCGACACCTAATGAACCAAGAATAATCGCTATTGGAATAGGAACGCCTGCAATAGTCGATAGCGTCGTTATATATGCTCCTAACATAATAAATTCACCATGTGCTAAATTAATAACACCCATCATCCCAAAAATGATAGCCAATCCAATGGCAGCTAATATAAGAAATGAAAAGCTATCCATGAATTGATATGCAACATTAAATAAATTTTCGAATATGTTCATTTGGATCATCTCCAATCGTTGTGCCCTAAAAGTAATTCACATCAAATAGCTTTTATATAATATGAGGATTTCGGGGAGATAAGGCTCCTACAAAATCCTCATACTACTCTCTATAAATACTTTAATCTATTGGTGTGTATTGCTCATTTGGCGAATCTTCCGTTAAATCAATGCCTTTTTCTTCGTGTAACCAATATGGTTCCACTTGATCCCATTTGTGCAATGTACTTATTTCATGCTCTTCATCCGCATAAAATAAATACACATCCTTGATTGCATGGTGTGACTTTGGATCAATCGTAACTGGCCCAGAAGGAGCATCAAATGTTATCTCATTTTCAAGCTCCGCAATTACTTCATCCACTTCCGTTGTCCCAGCTTCTTCAACAGCCTTTGCCCAAAGGTGCACACCTGTATATTGAGCTTCCGCTTCCATTCCTACGTAATCATCATCTGGAAATTTTTCTCTAAATTTCTCAACAAATGCTTCTGCTTCAGGTGTATCTAGTTCCTCCATAAACGGAGCTGCTACATGCATATGCGCTAATGCTGGTGCTTCTGTGCGAATATGTTCATATTGCTGTGCCATATTAATCGTCGTTGACATTGGCAGGTCTTTGATTCCTTGCGTATTCCACTGTTCATAAAAAGAAGATTGCTTTTCCCCAGTTAGTAATACCATTAAGAAATCCGGTTTTGCTTTTTGAATTTTATTAATACTACTATTAAATTGAGATTCTCCTAACGGAATAAATTCTTCACCAACTACTTCTCCACCTAAATCTTCTGCCGCTACTCTGACCCAATCCGCTGTAATTTGACCAAAGTTATAATCAGCAGCTATCGTATATACATTCGGGCCATAATTTTCAATCATATATTCCATTACGGTCATTACTTGGTGCTCTGGAACAGCTCCTGTTGGGAATGTATATTTACTAGCTACTCCACCTTCATATTGATTATTATAAAAATAAAGCATTTCATGTTCTTCCATGATTGGTCGAATCGCTTCTCTAGATGCACTAGAAAATGCTCCCATGATAGCATCAACTTCATCTTCTAAAATTAATTTTCTAGCCATTTCTTGAAATCGTTTATCATCGGATTGTGTATCAGGGGCGATTATTTCTATTTGCTTTCCTAACAAACCACCGTCTTCATTAATTTCCTCCACTGCTAATTCAACAGCATGTGACTTTTGGATACCGACAAGTGCAAAGTCACCGGATCTGTCCTCTAAAACACCTAGTTTGATTATATCCTCATCCGAACTAGAACTATCACTACACGCAGCTAATACAGAAAAAATGATAAGTAATGAGACAACACTAAGTATTAACTTCTTATTAAGTTTCATAACTTCCCCCCTAATTTACTTTTTCACAGATAGTAATTGCTTTATAACAATATGACAACAGTGTACTTATTGCATTTTACAATCACGACTCAAGTAATCACAACGAACTAGCAATGTAGATGAATCGAGCAATCACCCTCTCATTTTGTTAAGAATTCATGAACTCTCCCTCAACTTAGAAAGCGCTTACTTCTGTATTACATATCATAGCATTTAGATTTATTGAAAACATTATGGAATATTACGAATATTTTTAGTTAAATAAAAATAACTTGTGCAAATAACCAAATTCATTTTCAATATAAAAAAAACATCCCTTTAAAAGAGATGTTTTTTTCATTTTAGCCTTTTACACCAATATAAAAGTTGTAAGTTTATCGCATCTTTAAAAACTCTAGGGTCCAATCCCCATAACTCCTTAATTCTGTCTAATCGATACGTTAATGTATTTCGGTGGATATGAAGTCTTTCGGATGTTTCTTTTACATGTAAATCATTTTCCAAAAACATATTCAAAGTCTCCACCAGCTCTTCTTGCAATAATGGCCGATGATTAAAAAACTGATCGATATAATTTTGACGGGCTTCTGGTGGAACTTGGGTAATC
>JAPFCO010000478.1 GCA_026169505.1 Pseudogracilibacillus sp. | reverse complement strand
TGATGTTTGTTGTTCATACACAGAAAACTTCTATGATATAATCCAAGATGACAATGCTATAAAGCATATGTTGCACGGTCGCTTTTTTATGAATATGAAAAAATATGATAAAAAAGGTGCTCATCATATCTCCGACTTTAAAGATTCGGATAATCTAGTTATTAAGGGCGATAATCTGATTGCATTACATAGCTTACGCAATCGCTTTAAACACAAGGTACAATTAGTATATTTAGATCCACCATACAATAATGAGAATTATACGACTAGCTACCCTAATGCTTATTCACAATCAACATACTTAACATTTATTAAAAATCGTTTAGATGCTGTTAAGCCTCTTCTAAAGGCGAGTGGTACTGTCTTTATTCAATGTAGTAATCATAATCAAGCATACATCAAAATTCTTTGTGACGAAACGTTTGGAAAAAGTAACTTTATTAGTCAAATCATCTGGAGAAGGTCCGAAAGCCAACAAAACAGAGCCAATATCGCATCTGTAGTAGACTACATTTTAATTTATGCAAAAAATATTAATAAGGTACAAATGAATAAATTGCCTTTATCAGAGGCAGATAAAAGCATCTATAATCGGCGGGATGAAAAAGGTTTATACCGAATTGATCGTCTATCAGACAATAAAAACGGATACTATCATTACTCTATTACTACACCTAACAATGAAGTCATTAATAGTGCTTGGAATTGCCCTCAGTCTACCTTTCACCAACTACTTGAGAATGATGAGATTTATTGGAGTAAAAGTAATTATCCCTACAAAAAAGTTTATTTACATAAAATTAAAGGTAAAGTGCCATCTGATCTCTGGATAGACCCTGAGCGATTCGGTTCTAATCAACAAGCTTCTAAGGAAGTTAAACAGTTATTTAATAAACATAAATTCACTTATCCTAAACCAGAACTACTTATGCACCGTATTATCCAACTTGCTACTAATAAATTTGATGTCGTATTAGATCCCTTTTTAGGTTCTGCTACAACAGCAGCAGTTGCACATAAAATGCAACGACAGTACATCGGAATAGAACAATTAGACTACATAGAGAAACTCTCTGTGGAACGTCTAAAGAAAGTTATTTCAGGAGATAAAGGTGGCATATCAAACAAAGTGCACTGGAATGGAGGTAACTCTTTTATTTATAGTGAATTAGAAAAGCACAGAAGCGATTAATAAAATCGACTCTGTGCTTTTCATTAATACCCAAACGTAAATCACCTTGACTAATCTTCTTGCCTGCCAAATTATCATATAAGTGTACAGTTAAAATGAGGATATTTCCAATTGCCATTTCACATCATCTACTTCATGCATCCTGTTTCCCTATGGTGTCACGCTGCTCTCACTTCATGAAACTTTCAATTTTATTTCGTCTTTCCCTATCCTTTATCCTTTTATCACTGTGTATCTTTAATGTTATCATTTATGCTTTTTCTTATTGCTTTACATCTATCATTTACCTAATTCCACTTAATACCTTTATTCTCTTCTTTTACTATACCATTTACTATTTCACTTATTATTTATCTATTTATCCTCTTTCACTTTTCTTTTATATGTATTTATTTTAATCGCTTAATTCAATTACTTATATAATTCCATTTACTTCATTCAAACCCAAAACAAGTGTACCATGTAGGACTATCACTATTTATAAGTTTTTTATCCGTTTTTGATTTTTCTTAAAAAAACGTGAAAATATAAAGAGTTCACAAAGACCATATCCTATGACAGACATGGCCTTTGGAGAATATTCATGTTTTTAATTATAATAATTTCTCTTTGAAATCTTCTCTAAATATATTCTTGAGGATAGGCGTTTCGGAATAAAATTTAATACCTAACAGACGAACATCTTTATTTTCTGTTAATACTTCAACATCATCTCTTGCTGCAAGTGATGTCATGAAGTCTTCTTTCCATCGATCTTCGAGACGTAAATGATCCCCTTTCGGCTCTAGAAACACTTGATATGTACATTCGTCATCCTGTAGATAAAGAAGGAAGTCTGGCATAAATCCTCTAGTACCGTCTATCTCTACTACTTTTACTTTTCGTTCGTTTCGAATAAGATATACGTCTCGATATCTTTCCTTTAGTTCATCGATATAATCATTAATAAAATCAATAAAGGAACTTTCCCAGTTGTTTATAATGGCTTTGTCATAAATAAACCAATCATGCTCCCGCATATTTCTCGTCTTTTTATACTCATTCATATTCGAGACCCGCTCATTTACTTTATTCAATTCTACATGATAGTTATTCACTAACTTGGAAAATGAAACTCCTTCAAATACTGGTGTCCCTTTTTCTTTCATGTAATTATTACGAACGCTTCGCTCCATGTAATCGAAAAAACGTTCCACCATTTTCAGCTTTTCCATTGGCGTAATATCTTTCATATTAAGCTCTGATGGTAGAGAAACATGAAATTTTAATTCCCCCAAGAAATCCGCCTCTTCTATAAATGTCTTCATACTGGAGATAGAAGGCATATATTCTCTTAAATTATTAAAATGAAAGAACGGTTTACGCTGAATTGCTTTCTGGATATACATTTGATCCACCTTCCATGTCACTTCATGTGATCGTGTATCCAATGTATCTTTTACTTCTTTATCATATCGATGCTCAATCGCTGTTTGTAAAGGAACTTCATAAAACGGAAATACATTATATTTCTCTAGCGAATCATAATCATCAACCGTTGTTGGTATCAGTTTATTAATATAAATCTTACCGGACTTAAATATTGGATGCTTCTTAAATGATGGCTTTATCTTTGCTTCAATTCGTTCATACTCATCTTCTTGTACTTGAATTTTTGCAGCTTTTAGCGATTTCTCTAAGTTTTTTATATAGGAGTTATCGTTTATTGTATGATAGTGCAGTGCTTCAATAATCTTTAAATCTGCATTTTCCACACTATAATCAAACCGTCTCGTAAATGATTGTTC
>JAPFCO010000465.1 GCA_026169505.1 Pseudogracilibacillus sp. | reverse complement strand
ATTATGGTGATGCAATTAGATCCAGAAGAGGATGCGATTTCGATTGTGAGTATCCCTCGTGATACACGTACAGAAATCGTTGGTCAGGGAATACAAGATAAAATCAACCACGCATTCGCTTTTGGTGGTGCAGAGATGTCGGTTGCAACAGTGGAAGAATTGCTTGATATTGACTTAGATTATTATGTCAGCATTAATATGGATGGATTGGTTGAATTAGTTGATGAGTTAGGTACGATTACGATTCATAACGATATTGCTTGGTCAGATAAAGGATATGATTTTACAGAAGGTAAAGTAGTCATGGATGGCGATCAAACGAAATCATTTGTTCGGATGCGTAAACAAGACCCATCAGGGGATTTTGGACGGACCCAACGTCAACGAAAAGTAATTGAAGGAATCATTAATGAAGGAGCACAAGTCGGTTCTGTACCGAAGTTTTCATCGATGATGGATATCCTTGGTACAAATATGAATACGAATATTGATTTTGATGACATGAAATCTTTATTTGGAAGTTATCGTGATACGAGAAGAAATATTACGGAGCATATGATCGATGGTTCTGGAGAAACAATTGATGGCATTTATTACTTAATTGTTCCAGATGAAGAAATCCAAAAAGCACATGATATATTGCAACAATAATAAAAAACAGGTGTATGTTTCCCCAATTGAAGGGACATGCACCTGTTTTTTTAGTTGCAGTGATAGAAAATACGTATTCTTATGATATGTTGTGCTCATCTGATCTTTTTATCGCTCATAATTGTTCGTCAATCGCTCATCCGACGTTTTTATCGCTCAGTCTCGTCGTTTAAATTTACTATGCTTTTTTTTGGATTGGAGTTTTTGTTGTAATGTATTTGCCTTTTCTGTTGCGGTAGCTGTGGCTTCTTCGTCTATATTGATAATAGAAAAATCGTCTGCTGTTTCTGCAAGGTTTAATACTGTTCCAGGCTGACTTCCCGGTGGTAATAGAGCTTCTTTTACTGTCCATTCGGTCTTTGTTGTCTTGATTAGAATAACTGCTATTCCGTCTTCGATTCGATCAATGACTCCGTGCATTCAATTACCTCCTACACATGCGATATTTTCTGCTTTTATATCATCAATTCGTGCTGGTCCAAATCCGTCGACGCGTTGTAAATCATCTACTGTAGAAAACGGACGTGATGCAATGACATCATTGACCCGCTGTTCTCCAATATGAATAATCTCTTGTAACTCAGTGTCAGATGCTGTATTTAAGTCAATGCAATTATTTTGCTTTGCTTCCGTTTCAGTTTGCTCCGGTTCTTGCTCTTGCCTATCATCTTCTGCAGATGTTTCCTTTTTATCGGAAGCGGCTGTTTGTTCTGTACCAGCTACCACTTCTCCCGTTTTTTCTGTCGTTACTTCCGCATCTACACCATCCGTTGTAACGACAATATTACCATGTACATCGGTTCCATACACTGTAATATCTTTCACTTGGAGTTTATCGAGCACTTCTTGGTTTGGATGACCATACGAATTACCTGTTCCAGCGCTGTAAATTGCATAAGTTGGATCAACTGCATCGAGGAACTTTTCACTTGATGATGTTTTAGAACCATGATGTCCAAGGTGTAAAAATTGTGCATCTACATTTGCTCCACTTGCAATTATTTCTTCTTCTTGTGCCATATAGGCGTCACCAGTAAATAAAAATGCCATATCACCATATGAAAAATGTACGGCAAGCGAATCTTCATTTAATCCACCTGTTAACGTTTCCGGGTGGAGCACGCTCAAAGTGAGTGGGCCGATATCAAATACATCACCAGCTTGAGGTTCATCGTAATTGGCATCACTTGCTAAAATTGCTTCTACTGCTTCTTCATAAACGCCTGAATTAGCGGTGTTTTCTGTCATCCATACTTCGCCGACCTCAAATGCTGTTAAGACGTCTGTCAATTGGCCGATGTGATCAGCGTGCGGGTGACTAATGATAACGATATCGATTGTCTCGATGTTTTCTTGTTGTAAATAAGGAACAACTTCATTCCCTTGCCAATCCCCTGCCTCATATAAAATAGTGTAAGAATCAT
>JAPFCO010000499.1 GCA_026169505.1 Pseudogracilibacillus sp. | reverse complement strand
TGGTGCTGTATCGAAGATAAGTTTATCATAATGTTCACTTTCCTCAATAATAATGGAAATGAGTTTATCAAATAAAGCGGATTCATCTGCACCTGGGGAAGCTTTTGCTGTATCAAGTTGTCGATATACTTCCTCCATCATTGTTGGTTGTACAGATCCCTTTATATTTTCTTTAACCGTTTTAATATAGAGGTCTGTTTCACGCTCTGGATCTATTTCTAATGCGTATAAATTAGTTTCAACCACACTAATCTTACCACCAATTTTCATATCAAAAATATGGCCAACATTATGAGCCGGGTCCGTCGAAATCAATAACGTCTTATATCCTCTGTTCGAAGATTCTAACGCTATGGCTGCAGATGAAGTTGACTTCCCGACTCCCCCCTTCCCTCCAACAAAAATGATTTTTTTAGTGAAAATGTCCAAGTAATCACCTTCTCTATACAACTTCCAACTTATATTGCTTACCACCATATCTTAAACGTACCATAAGTCCAATAATGATATCAACAACAACGGATGCCAACCATTGGAGATTTATCCATTCCAATTCGCAAATGCCATTCATGAAATTCTTCTATTATATACGGATACAACTCCAACGTATAATAGAATACTGGATTCGGAATACCTATCATTTCAGAATATAATAAAAGAAAAAACAAATCATCTTCCTCTCGTAGTTCCCGAGCAATTTCTTGGCGATGCGGCATGCTCAATACTTCTTCATAAAAGGCAATTAATTGCTTTATTTTATCCATCATGATATTTTACTCCTTTTGTGGTGGTAATCCTTTATCTTTTGTTAAAACCGCTAATGCTGTAATCGAAATCCATATCGCAAATACGAAAATGATTGCTCCAAACACAAATAATAGATTGTTAGGATTCGAACCAAACCATGACCATTGTAAAGCGACCTGTTGGAACATGGCATATAAAGTAGTTGCTAAAACAAAGAACATCGGAATTAACACGACCACATAACTTCTACCTAAACGTTTTAACCAAACCGCAATCAATAATAAACTAATTGCAGCTAATAATTGATTCGCTGTTCCGAATAACGGCCATAATAAATAACCACCAGAACCAAATCCTTGCGGGCCTTTTGGTAATAACACTAAAGCCGCACTAGAGGTTACCGCTAATGTTGTCGCAACATGTTTTTTAGCTAAAACAGGCAATTTATACTCCATACCTAACTCAGCGATAATATAGCGCATTAATCGTACAGATGTATCGAGTGTTGTTGCGGCGAAACTGACTACGATAATCGATACAATAGTTGTCGAAATATCATAAGGAATCATTAACCCATTAGCAAGCTTAGCTGCTCCTTCTACAAAAACTCCTAATCCAGCACCATTCGCCTCTGTAAAACTAGAATACGTTGCTAAAAATTCCGTTTTGGACGAAAAGAGAGTAACTACTGCCAATATCGAAATAAGCGCTAAAATCCCTTCTCCTACCGCACCTAAATAACCTACAAATCGAGCATCTGTTTCCTTATTCAATTGTTTAGATGAAGTTCCAGATGATACAAGACCATGGAAGCCGGATATAGCCCCACAAGCGATGGTAATAAAAAGTAACGGAAACCAGGAAACATCCGTTGTCGCATTCGTTACCGGCGCTGTAATTGTAGGGTTGGTAAAAAGTAAACCTAAATATAAAATCGCCAATCCAACGACTAACTGATGTGAATTAATAAAGTCACGTGGCTGCAGTAATTTCCATACTGGTAAGACCGAAGCAATATATACATAGATCATGAGAATAACAATCCATATGAAAAAGGCAGTCCCTACCGATGTAAGTCCAAACCACCCCGCTGCATCCGCCCCACCTAAATATTGAACGAGATCAATTTGTAAAAATTCTACCCTACTCGATATGATTGCTGCTAGATACATGATAACTAACGCAACGAGCGAAGGAATCAACATTTTTCCACTTCGTTTATATACGGCATATCCAATCCATATTGCTAATGGAATTTGAATAAACACAGGAAATACACTAGCAGGGAATGTAATAAACAAATTGGATATAACCCAAGCAAACACAGCGTTTACCATTAACACTAATATAAGAATAATGAATAGAAATAATATTTTAGCACGTTGTCCAATGAGACGATTTGCCATCGTTCCGACAGACTGTCCTTTATGTCGGACAGATAATACTAATGTTCCAAAATCATGAACTCCTGCTGCAAACACTGTTCCTAACAAAACCCACAACACTGCTGGTAGCCATCCCCAATAAACAGCAATAGCCGGTCCTAAAATTGGCGCTGCCCCTGCAACAGATGTGAAATGATGTCCCCAAAGAACAAATTTATTTGTCGGGACAAAATCTACACCATCTTTGTATTTATGTGCAGGTGTCACATAATTAGGATCTAACTTGAAAATTCTTTCAGCAACAAATTTTGAATAATAACGATAACCTAAAGCAAAAACAACCAATCCAATAATAGCAACTAAAATTCCATTCATTCAATATCACCCCTTTTGCTTCATCCTATTCTTGCATTTTTATATTATCACTCAAGAAAGTATAAAATTACGTTGTTAAGTTATTAAAAGGGGATTCTGATAAACTTAGACATAAAAAAACAGGCTGTCACCATCGGGACAACCTGAAAAAAGTATAATCTTCTGTTTTATTTTAAAATTAATGATTCGAATTCATTTAACTTTGCTTCAAATACATCTAGCGCTTCTAAGACAGGTTGTTTACTTGTCATATCAACACCGGCTTTTTTCAATACATCGATTGGAAAATCACTACTTCCAGCTTTTAAGAACGTTTTGTATCGATCAACGGCTACCTCTTTTTCTGTTACAATTTGATTTGCTAAAGATGTTGCAGCCGCATAACCAGTCGCATATTGATACACATAATAATTATAGTAGAAATGTGGAATTCTTGCCCACTCTAATCCAATTTCTTTATCAATATGAATGTTTTCACCGAAATACTTTTTATTTAACTCATAATACATTTCCGTATAAATATCTGCTGTTAAAGGCTCGCCATTTTGAGCCTTTACATGAATATCATGTTCGAATTCAGCAAACATTGTCTGGCGGAATACAGTTGCTCTAAACCCTTCTAAAAAGTGATTTAATACAGATAATCGTTGTTTTTCATCCTCTAAATGATCAAGCAAATATTCGCTTAATAAAGCTTCATTACAAGTTGAAGCTACTTCAGCTACAAAAATAGAGTAATTTCCATAACGAAATGGTTGGTGTTTATGTGTATAATAACTGTGAACAGAATGGCCGAGTTCATGGGTTAATGTATATGCATCATTGAGGTTATTTTGCCAATTCAATAAAATGAATGGATTTGTGCTATAAGAGCCTGATGAATAAGCACCACTTCGTTTTCCTTTATTTTCTACTACATCAATCCAACGGTTATCAAAACCTTCTTTGACAATCTGTTTATAGTCTTCGCCTAAAGGAGTTAAACTTTCCAGTACATACTTTTTGGCTTGTTCATAGTCTATCTTTACTTTTCCATCTTGTACTAATGGCGTGTATAAATCATACATATGCAATTCGTCTACACCGAGGATTTTTTTACGTAAGTCTGTATAACGATGTAGCAATGGCAATTTCTCATGAATCGCAGAAATTAAATTATCATAGACTGTTTCTGGTATTTTATTACCGTTTAATGCCGCATGGCGCGCAGAATCATATTGACGAACTTTGGCGTAGAAGTTATCTTTCTTTACATTTCCAGTTAGCGTTGCGGCGAATGTGTTTTTAAAACTACCAAACGTATCATACATCGCCTTAAATGCTGCTTCACGTACGGAACGATCTGTTGATTCTAAAAAGCGAATATAACGTCCATGTGTTAATTCTACATCTTCCCCATTTTCATCTTTAATGATTGGAAAAGTTAAATCAGCATTGTTTAACATACTAAATGTTTGGGAAGGTGTTTGTAATGCTTCTGATGCTTCAGATAATAAAACTTCTTCTTGTTCACTTAATATATGAGCACGTTGACGAGCAATTTCATCTAACGTCTTTTTATAAAGTTGTAATTCCGACTTTTCATCTAAAAATTGAGCAATCCTTTTTTCTTCAATTTGTAATATTTCTGGAACAATGAAACTCATATTACTTGATGCAATTGTTAAAATGCTTTCTGCCTTTTGATTCATCGCTTGATACGTTGCATTTGTCGTATCTTCGTCATAGCGCATTCGGGAATATGTATATAATTTCCCTAAACGTTCCGATATTTCATCTTGGAAAGTAAATAATTCATATAAATTATCTGCAGATTCTCCAAGTGTATGTTGGAACTTTTTGATATTGGGAACTTCCTCATTTAATTGGGCTAACTCCTCTTCCCATTGTGCATCTGTTGCAAAAATTGTCGATAAATCCCAAGTGTCTTCCTCCGGAACTTCAGAACGTGTTGGTAACTCTTTGGTCATTTCAGACATAATATACTTCCTTTCTATAAATGATCTCATAATTGTGTTTTATTTGGCCAACTCCATCATACAGATGTATTGTTGGCTGAATCGCTCCCAACTTTAGGTTGTAGCAACCTAGCTGATTTAGAAAAAGATGGAATTGATTCGTTATATTCGATTATACATGAAACGTATTAAAAGGTCATCGTCTCCAGCCAATGCTTTTTCTATTTGTTTGTAAAATGTAAGCTTCTGCTGCTTTTTAAATATTCCTTCCCCTATCTGTACGATTAAACCTATTTGACATAATAATTGAAGGTATTCTGCTATAGGATGGCTGTCAAATCGAATCATTTGCCGATCCACTTTTTTGCGCATAAACTTTTTAAGGTATTTTTCTGCCTTAACCAATGTAAATACCTCACCAATTTGAAATTGATCCATAAAGTCGAGCAAAAAGTGACTCTGCCAATTCCATAAAGGAACTTTCATGTTATATTGTGAGCGAATTGGTAAGAAAATATGAGTAGGTAAATAATCAATATGCAATTGTTTTTCGTATAACCAGTTTCTCCATGTACGTTCTTGTCCATATGGCTGACTACTACGCAATCGAAACTTTCTTTTTTCACGGCTCCACAATGAGAATAATTGTTCATTTGTAAAATATGTTCGGGAAAACAAATGATAAAATGTTATGTGTGATAGAGGATGAAATGTTTGTTTAGCTAACGCTCGATTCGAACTAACTATGATCAAATCTCGTATGAAGGAAAATTGTTTTGTATGTGGACAAAAGTAAAATAAAACAGTAGGATGTTTCGCTGCAAAGCGATGAATAAATGAGAGGGTAAACTGGTTAACTTGAATATGATGAGAAGAAATTCGTTTCAATTGATTGGCACCTAATATCCAAATTGGAATAATATTTACTAATTTATAACCTTGATTACGTTTATAAATAGTATGTACATCGATCTTTGCACATTGAAACTCAATCGCGATCAATCGACCTTTCAGCCGGATTAATAAGTCTGGACGTTGTTGAATCGATGGGAGATATGGCTCAAGGCTCACGTCAATCTGTTGATGTAAAAACCATTCATATAAGAGTAATTTCCCTTTGTAATGATAATCACTTTCTCCACCCGATCCTTTTGGACATTGATTATCTCCTATATGAGCAAAATGCGGTGTAATCACATCACCAGCTTTCACAATTACTGGAGAGTGACACGCTGGACAATAAAAGACCTCCTCCCTACGCAAACGATTAATTGCTTGTTTAGAAAGCCTTACAAGTGTAATCATTTCTCCATCTTGAGTTGTAGCAGTTAGCATGCATTCATCACTTCCTTTATGTTTTTTTTAAAAAAAGACACCACTAATAGAGGTGTCTTTTTCTCTTACATATTAAGTTTCCACAGCAAAATGTTTCTTCATTTCAGAAAACACATGCTCTCGGACGACTACTTTACCGTACTCATCTAATATATGATACGTTATATCCGATTCTTCACTGTATTCTAATATTTGGCTTAAGATATCGTCCTGATGGTCAAATAAGGTAGGTGTAATTTCAACATAAATATAATACTTATCATCATAATGATACAGACTTGTAATTAAATCTCCATCGAAGTCTCCTTGGAAATAATGACTTAATTGAATCACATCTTCAAAATCAGCAAAAGTTGCTGTCATCCAAAGATTAGAATCGTCCGCTGGGAATTCGACGTCTACACTATCTTCATCTTGCTCACCAAAAACACTTTTCGCCTTATTATTCATCGATATATCAACCGTTTCTTCTATATTATCAATGGCATCGAGTGGTGATTCTCCTTTAGAAAGTTGTGCTTTCGTAACAATTATTTCTAATCCTTTTTCTAACGCTTGCACTTGGATCCATAAAGGACCTTCTACAGAGAAATCTTCTTTATAATTCACTTCATCCATCATTTGCCAAAATAATTGCTCACTACGCTCACGATTATACCAAATTTCTTCTTTTTCAAAACCACGATTTTCAATATCGATATAAGAGATATAGAACTTAATCGTGTTTTCATTGATTCTTTCAATTTCCATCTAATATCTCTCCCTTCTATTAGAATAACTCAAACATGTTAAGCACCCGTCAGAATGAGGTGGGAGATAACTCCAACAAAATATCATAGAGTCTTCTTACACTCATTGTATGACATTTCAGTTCATTTTGGAAATGTATATGCCTAGTTCTTCTATGCATACTAATATACTAGGTTTTTTAAAAATTATCAATTATTCGATTTAGTCCCTTTTGGGAAATGCCAGTAAACAGAAAATCGCAAACCATCCACAACTTGGTTTGCGATTTTATATTCGGTTTTAAATTAGTTGACCATTTTTTGAGCTTCACGTAATTGGAATGTTCGTACGGTTCTCGGCAAGAAACGACGAATCTCGTCTTCATTATAACCAACTTGTAATCTTTTCTCATCTAAAATAATTGGACGTCGTAATAAACCTGGGTTTTTCCGGATTAATTCAAATAAGTCTTTTAACGGTAATTGTTCAATATCCACATCTAACTTCTGGAATACTTTTGAACGTGTTGAAATAATTTCATCTGTACCGTCCTCAGTCATGCGTAAAATTTCTTTTATTTCCTCTAAAGTGAGGGGATCTGAAAAGATATTACGCTCTTTATATGCAATATCGTGTTCTTCTAACCATGCCTTTGCTTTTCGGCAAGATGTACAACTTGGCGAGGTATAGAGTGTTACCATATAAGTTCACTCCTCATTTCTACAATATATATCTGTATATTAAACTTCTCAAGACCTAACCTTGAGATTCCTATGTATCACCATAGGCACACCCCGTCGTCTTTACGGTGTCTATTACTTTCTAATTCCTTTTTCATACAATGTGATGAATCTCACATTGTATAGTATAAATTAACAAGGTGTGAAAGCAATAAGTCGATGAACGTCTTTCCGGACGTTACTATATTTATCTACCCTACTTTAATCAATTTCATCATATTGGTACTGGTTTATCGTCACATCACAACTATATGTAGCTTATTTATAACTATCTTACACTACATATTGTCGTAATGTAGCTATTTTTTATAATGATGAAATTGAATCACTTACTTAAACAACAATGATTACTTTATTAGTTAATAATTAGTTTAAATAAGCTTTCTTCCTAGATTATACTATATATGTCAAGTAAAAGGTAGAGGGTTTTCAAAGTTTTTTTCACATTTCATGAAATGTCATAATTCTGTTACAAATTGTCGTTATATATATTTAATGTACCCATTTAAAGTTATATATAAACATAAATTGCTCAGTTTTTCATTTTAGTACGATCTTTTTTTTGACAAATCGATCATATTATACATTGTTGACCACTTTCTTACTTAAATCCATTGCATCATTTCCTCAACTAGCTACGTAGGATGAAATTGACTACACTTAACTTGCTTTCATAAAAATCGTAGTATATGATTTAATGAGGGATAAATAAAATCCGCTAACCGTTCATTCCTATAGCTTTATAGAAGGAATGAATTTTTCAAACAGATGGATAATTGGAGTGAAGAAGGATGAAAACGATTTTCTCAGGGATACAGCCAAGTGGAACATTAACAATTGGAAACTATTTAGGTGCAATTAAACAATTTGTCGAACTTCAGCATGATCATCAATGTTATTTTTGTATTGTTGACCATCATGCGATTACTGTTCCTCAAGATCCAAAGCAATTAAAAGAACATATTCGTTCCTTAGCAGCACTTTACATTGCTTCAGGGATTGATCCAGATAAAGCTACTTTATTTGTGCAGTCAGACGTATCTGCCCATACAGAACTAGGTTGGATGTTACAATCAATGACTTATATGGGTGAGTTAGAACGAATGACACAGTTTAAAGATAAATCAGAAGGTAGAAGTGCTGTTTCATCCGCATTATTTACATACCCAGCATTGATGGCTGCTGATATATTATTGTATCAAGCAAATATTGTTCCTGTTGGTGATGACCAAACACAACATTTAGAAATAACCAGAGATGTTGCAGAACGTTTTAATAATCGATTCGGTAAAACATTTACAATGCCTGATATTAAAATTCCTCAAGTTGGTGCACGTATCATGTCGTTACAAGAACCAACTAAGAAAATGAGTAAATCAGATGAAAATGTGCGTGGGTTTATTTCTATGCTTGATACTCCTAAACAAATGGAAAAGAAAATTAAAAGTGCTGTTACAGACTCAGATGGCGTCGTTGCATTTGATCAAGAGAATAAACCAGGTGTCTCTAACTTATTATCGCTTTATTCTGCTTGCACAAAGAAAACAATTGATGAAGCTGTAGCACATTTTGCAAATAAACGATACGGGGACTTTAAAGCCGAAATTGCTGAAACAGTGGTTCAAACATTAACACCAATTCAAGCACGTTATGAAGAATTAATTAACTCAACTGAATTAGATGATATTTTAGTAAATGGTAATAAAAAAGCGGCAGAAGTAGCGAATGACACATTAACAAAAGCTAAAAAGAAGATGGGCCTAGGAAAATAGACGTCATCTCACCATATTCAATGAACTTTAGCGATATGAAAAAATCAGCCGAAATAATCGTGCTGATTTTCTCTTATTAATGGGACGGATTATGACTGTTTTCATTTTCAAGCTCCCAATACTTCTCTAAAAAAGGATTTCCTTTAATAATTTGAGCACAAAGTCTTTCATGTGCCTCACTCCATCCGTTTTGTACACTGTTATATAAAACAGTCCATATGTCTTCAATCGTTGCTTCCATACGAATTGATTGAACCATTTGGATATCCCATTCTGAAAGCCAGTACAATACTTCATTTCGATTATCCGTCAATCGTAATTTATCAAGGGCAATCAATAGTAATTTTTTTAATTGCCTCTCTCTTCTAGTTAAGCCAATGACATGATATTCTTTCATCGATAATAATCCAACGGCATCATCTTTTTGAATAGGTGTAAACGAAAAAAAATCGCGCTTCTTCTGTTGGTAATTTTCTAATACTTGCCGTTCTTGTCGGGGAATCAGTCGACTTTTTTGAATCGGAATTTGATAGCCAAGCGTATTTAACGCTAAAATCCGTTTACCATCTGTCACTATACATGCATAATCAAGTACACGACGACTGACTCCTTTTCGAATATATGCTCGTTTATGAATCTTTTCTAAAAATGCCTCAGGTAAATGATGCAAACTGTTTTCAATATAAGCATAGAATGCTTCTGTTATGTACAGGCTCGGTACTTGTTCTAAAATATCTATTTTGTCATTTTTGCGCCATTCATGATATGCACACACATTATATCCATGTTCCTCCCCTTCAAACCAATTTACCCAAACATCATATAAATACTTCATGGTCATTCCCTCACTTTAACTATTTACATACCATTATGACCACCATATCTAGATAATATTCGATTGGCTTTGTTTACATCTTTTCAGGAAAACGGTGGATAGCTATAAATATGAGCAAGACTCCGACTGGCAAAAAGTAACATTCAACACGACCTTTAATAAACATAAAATATTCCAGCCACGAGATTCCTGCTGGTAAGAAATTTAAATAGGCGATAATTGTAACTCCACCTGAAACAGCTAGTCCAAAACCGACTAAAAATAAAATAAGATAGCCCATCTTCTCACCCCATACCTTGTCCAATACTTAACATTATGTAAATGTTGATGAAAAAATGATTATTACGGAGTTAATTTCAATAGAAAATGGTTTGCTTGCAACACTTTCTACTTCAAAGAGGAGCAATAGAGAGGAGCAATTTTTTGCAATAAAAAAACTGACCCTCAATAAAAGGATCAGTTTCATGACTTGTTATTGATATTTTTTGAAAACGATTGTTGCATTATGTCCACCAAATCCTAATGAATTACTTAATACATAATTGATGTCTTGCTTACGTGATTCATTTGGAACATAATCTAAATCACAATCAGGGTCAGGTGTTTCATAATTGATCGTTGCTGGAATAATTCCATCATCGATTGATTTCACCGCAATCACACCTTCAATGCCTCCAGCAGCTCCTAATAAGTGACCTGTCATGGACTTTGTTGACGATACTGCCAATGAATAAGCATGTTCACCAAATACTGACTTAATTGCTAGTGTCTCATACTTATCATTTAAACCTGTACTCGTACCATGAGCATTAATATAATCAACCTCTGTTGGGGATATTCCAGCATCATCAATTGCCATCTGCATTGCGCGTGCGCCACCTTCTCCACCTTCAGCAGGTGCAGTAATATGATACGCATCACCTGTTGCACCATACCCTACTATTTCTGCGTAAATCTTCGCATCTCTGGCTAGAGCAGACTCTAATGACTCTAATACTAGAATACCCGCTCCTTCACCCATAATAAAACCGTCACGATTTTGATCAAATGGACGACTAGCTTTTTTTGGATCTTCGTTGAACGATAATGCTTTCATCGAAGAAAAGCCCGCAAACGCCATATTCGTAATTGGAGCTTCTGTACCACCAGTAATCATACAATCAACATCGCCTCGCTGTACTGCTTTAAATGCATCTCCTATTGAATTCGTACCAGAAGCACAAGCAGTCACTGTGCAAGAATTGATTCCTTTCGCACCTAGCTGAATGGATACTTGGCCAGCTGCCATATCAGGTATTAACATTGGTACAAAGAAAGGACTTACTCGACGATATCCTTTATCAATGAATTTTCTTAATTGATCCTCGTACGTGTCCATTCCACCAATTCCACAACCAATCCAAACACCTACACGTTCTGCATTTGAATCATCTATTACTAAATTTGCATCTTCTACTGCCATTTTAGATGCTGCTACCGCATATTGTGTAAACAAATCCATTTTACGTGCTTCTTTACGTTCCATATAGTCCTTCGCATCAAAATCTTTTATTTCAGCTGCAACATGGACAGGGAAATCGTCTTTATTCACCCTTGTTATCGTATCAATACCCGATTTACCAGCAATAATATTATCCCAAAGTGTGTCTGCGTCATTGCCTAAAGAAGCAACTGCACCAACTCCAGTAATTACTACTCTTCTATTATTCATATTATAGCCTCCTCACATAAAATATATATAATAATAATAATTGCAATAAACATTATCGTACCATATGCTTCAATATTTTAGTAGGTGTCAATGAATGGAGTTTACTTGCCCCATCTTAAGGCAACTGCACCCCAAGTTAGTCCACCACCAAAGCCAACGAGAACTATAATATCCCCATCGTTAATATTACCTTGGTTAATTGATTCTGATAATGCAATAGGAATCGATGCAGAAGAGTTATTTCCATACTTTTGGATCACTTTTGCCATTTTATCGTCATCAATTCCTAAACGTTGTCGAGCAGCTTCCATAATTCGGATGTTTGCTTGATGTGGCACAAGATAATCAACATCCTCTTTTGTCAATCCTGCTTTTTCAACAACATTAATCGTTGAT
>JAPFCO010000062.1 GCA_026169505.1 Pseudogracilibacillus sp. | reverse complement strand
CACTTTACTACCCGAAACTTTCCTACTATAAAATTGAGTGAATATTCATTCTCTCTTGATTTTTAGTTCTTAAGTGCTATAATAAATGGAAATAACTAGTCATTAAGGGGGAGTTAAGTTTGTCAGAAGCAGATAAATTACGGGTAGAAGATCTACGTCGGAAAAACATCATCATGTTAATCGCCTTTTCAGTTGCGATTTTTGGCGCACTTGCCGTTACTTTTATTGAACAAGAATTAGATCGTAGTCTAGTTTATGGGATTGGATTAATTACATATGTTATAGGTTATTTCGTTTTAACCTTTATGAAAAAGGAAAGCTGGTTTCCTTACTATATGGTACTTGTCGGTAATACTACGATGGTTTTCTATATCCTGTTACATGGTGGCGGATTGCAAACATTAGCTATCTTCTTTTTCTTTCTGTTTATTGCTACTGCATATTTTATTACGCCAGTATTTGTCGCTGGTTTTATTTTAGGAATAGTCGGTATTGTAGCGACGAGATTTTTCTCAGAAACAGCACAAGTGGAAATAATCGAGCAAAATTTCCTTTCTTTTGTAGCCGCTTACCTTTTAAGTGGGATGGTTTCTATTATAGTCATTCGCCTAAACAAAAAACAATTTGATCAGATAGAGGATTTACTCGCAAAAAGCGAGCAGGCAACGTTAGAAAAAGAACAACAGCATCATGTACTTGAACAAAATGTCGCCACTATGATTACACAAATTACGAATGTAAATGAAAGAGTACAACATAATGCGGAAGCACAAAGTGAGCTGACAAATGTGATCACTGAAATTGCAACAGGTAGTACAAGTCAAAGTGATCAAATTGTCGCCATTTCAGAACATGCACAAAATACAATGGAACAAATGAAAGAAATGTTACGTGCATTACAAGAATTAAAAGATGCTTTTTTACATTCACAAGAAGAAGTACAAGCTGGTAATGACTTATCGATAACTCTTTCAACAAATATGAATCAAATGATTGATCATATACAGGAATTAAGCCAAACATTCAATTCCCTAACTAATAACATTCAGGAAACAGGACAATTTTTAGAACAAATAACGAATGTGAGCGAACAAACAAATTTACTAGCTTTAAATGCTTCGATTGAAGCTGCACGAGCTGGAGATGCTGGAAGAGGTTTCGCTGTTGTTGCGGAGGAAATTCGTAAACTTGCTGATACAACCAATGAAATAGTGAGTAAAATTACATCAAATATGAATATCGTGACAGAAACGAATCATACTGCATTAGAACAAATGGAATTTAATTTACGGACTGCGACAAACCAAGTCGAAGATTCTAATCAAGTAAACAATGCGTTTGGAGAAATTACCGACTATTTTCAAGTCCTTCGTAAACAATTTGATCAATTTGGGATACTTGCAACCGAGGCGGAAAAAAATGCGGGAGAAATTGGGACATCGACGACCGATTTGTCAGCTGTCATTGAACAAGCCTCAGCAGGTCTGCAAGAAATGAGTGCAACCGTTGCCAATATCCAAGCTGATAATGAGGATATTCGTCAATCGATGGAACACACGGAGGAAATCGCCAAAAACTTAGGCGCTTAATATGTGGGAGCAATCCTTTTTCACTATGCTACATCCCTTGCTATGCAAAATAGAGGATGTAGTGTTTTTTATGTGTAACACTACTATCCCTTAATTGCTCCCTCAACCATTCCTTTTGCAATTCGTCGTTGGAAAATAATATATAATATAATGACAGGTACAATTGCGATTACTAAACTCGCAAATAATGTTCCCCATGCATTCGTATATTCTGCTTCACTACTAATATAATCAATCGCTAATGCTAGTGTATATTTTTCATTCGTCTGTAGGAAAATTAACGCCATAAAATATTCATTCCAAAATTGAATCGTATTCATGATCGTGACGGTGATAATTCCCGATGTCGTTAACGGGGTGATGATTTTCCATAAAACACCGTATGGCGAAAGACCGTCCATCGCTGCAGATTCCTCCAATGATTTTGGAATGGTACTAATAAAACTAGTTAACACAAAAATCGTAAATGGTAACTGACTTACTGCATAAACAATCGATAAACCAACTAAACTATCAAGCAAGTTTATTTTGTCTAATAAGAAAAACAATGGAATCCAGCCGAGTACCATCGGAATCATCATCGCTGAAACATATAAAGTAAATAAAAAGCTACTACCTCGAAATTGAACACGTTCAATAGCATATGCGGTCGGAATAGCCAAAACTAGTGTTAATACAGCACCTAGTAAAGTAACCGTTAAACTATTAAAAACACTCGTACCAATTTGGTAATTCGTCCAAGCATGAACAAAGTTATCTAAACTAAATGATTCAGGGAAACCCCATGGATTTCGATATATTTCTGCATTCGATTTAAAAGAACCAAGAAACATCCAAATAATTGGATAAATAACGGCAACCGTCCATATGACGAGCGGAATTCGTATCCCTAATTTCCCCATTCTTTCACCCATTGTCGGTTTCATAACAATTCACCTCATTTCAACTTTCCATCAATATTCGACTTTATCTCGCTTCATAAATAGTTGGAAAATAAATACCGTTAAAAGGGAAAGAACTAAAATCATTACACCTATTGTTGCGCCATAACCAAAGTTAAAATGCACAAAGGCCTGCTGATATAAATACGACCCCATTACATGTGTCGAGTTATTTGGTCCCCCACCAGTCATTACCTGTACCAAAATAAACGATCCATTTAATGTTGTGATTACGATATAAAGAACCGATATTTTTATTTGTGGCCAAATTAGGGGTACCGTTACTTTCCAAAACTGTTGCCATTCTGTTGCCCCATCAATTTCTGCCGCTTCATAAAAGCTTTTACTCACATTGGCAATTCCACCCATTAGCATGAGCATAAATAAACCTATGCCAGCCCAAATAGCTGGTAACACGAGGCTTGGCAATGCCCATTTTTCATCTCCTAGCCAAGGTTTTGCAAATTGTTCTAAACCTAAAAAATCTAGGCCACTATTGACAAGACCTAAACTTGGATTATAAATAAATGTCCATAAGATACCGATAACAACAACTGACATAATGTTAGGAAAGAAGAAAATAATTCGATAAAATGGTGCTTCTTTAATTTTCAATTGAGTCAATGCTACGGCAAAGAAAAGTGCCATCATCATAATTCCAACTACTTTTGTTGCTACTAAAAAGTAATCATGAATAATCGTCTTTGGTATAATAGGATCTTGAAAAAGCTTCTTATAATTATCAATCCCTATAAACGTCTTAACATTGGAAGAACCCGACCAGTCAAAAAAAGAATAATATAACCCACTAAATAGTGGATATAATGTGAAAATGGAGAAAATTAAAAACGTCGGTACGATACAAAATAAAATAAAAAAATTACGTTGCTTTTTTGACTGTACCATGTCATCCCTCTCTTCCTTTATATGCTAAAATCCGCTTCAGCCATCAACGTGAAATAGAATGCTATCATACTAGGTGGTTTATCCGGATCCACATAATCGTAGTAGATCCGGATGCCACACAACTTACCGCTTTCATCGTTTCTAGTATTTTGCGATACTCTTTATTCCCGATAATCAGCTGCCGCTTTTTCGGCTGCTTCTGTAAATTCCTCTGCCGTCATGTTCCCTAACATTAAGGACATTAATGCGTCACCAACCGGCTCCTCTAAATCAGCACTCATTGGATGAGGTTTTTCATAGATTTGTACTTGGTCTGGATCATTGATCATTTCATTTGCTTCAATTAAATAACCAGGTACTTCATCATTTCCAGTTAAATCAACATCTGTTAAGTTCATGATTGCACCCGTATGCTCAGAGAAAGACATCGCATAATCTCTTGTAAAGGCAAACTCAACGAACGCTTTAGCCGCTTCTGGATTTTCTGCTTCTTCTGCAATCGCTAACGGCCTTAAATCTGGGACAATTGCAAAAGGTTCGCCAGCTGCTTGCATAGGAGATGGAATGAATCCAAAGTCAAAACCATCTGGAATATCATTCTCCATTTCGTTTGGCAACCAGAATCCTACAGGTATGAATGCATTATCATGTAGGAGGAAGTTCATTTGTGACTGTGTATGATTTAGTGCACCTAAACCAGAATCAAACATACCTTCCTGTTGCATTTCTTCTACATTTTTCATAATCTCTAATACTTCATCGCTCTCCCAAGCGCCTTCTTTACCTTGAATTACATCTGCTAACAGTTCATCGCCACCTGCAGCTCCAAATGCTGGAAATAGCATACCGCGAATGAAATAATAAGGATGTTGTCCCGAAGTTACAAACGGATCAATCTCTTCTTTACCTTGAATATCTTTCATTGAATCCATGAACGTATCAAAGTCTTCTGGGACAGTAAAACCTTCATCTTCAAACCATGCTTTATCATACCAAGTACCCCAAGTATCAAACACTAAAGGTAAGGAGAATATTTCTCCATCAAACTTACCCGGATCAACAATGAAACTATCAATTAATTTATCTCCATTATCTAGTTCAACTTCTTCCACCCATTCTGATAAATTCATTAACTGATCATCTTCCACCATCTGCGTCTCGCTTGATCCTGCTCCGTCAATGTAAATAACATCAGGTGGATCATTGGAAACCCAACGTGAACGCATTTCATCATTGATGTTTGGACCTGCATGTTCAATCACATTCACATCCGGATATTCTTCTTGGAAATCAGCGATGACCTCTTTCCACCAGGAATCACCATATCCACCGACAAAATATTGGATTTCTAAATCTCCTGATATTTCGCCATCTGACTCCTCCCCTTCGCTTGTTGTACCAGCGTCCTCTCCACTGTCTGTATCTTCATCGGCATCCGTTCCATTCGCATCATCTGAAGAACAAGCTACCATGAAAACTGAAAAAAGTGCGACAATTAACAGGAAACCAAAACGTCTTTTCCAACTCACTGTTATTTCCCCCTTTTTAAAATTAATTAACATGCACAGCATAGTCGTTATTAAAAAACGAGACATTTGTTAAAGAAATT
>JAPFCO010000125.1 GCA_026169505.1 Pseudogracilibacillus sp. | reverse complement strand
CTATGTTCTACAGCATGGAGACGTATTAGAAGTTATTTTTCCACCAGAAGAGATTAGCCCGTATTTGCAACCAGAATCACTTCCATTAGATATTGTCTATGAAGATGCTGATGTGCTTGTCGTTAATAAAGAATCGGGAATACCGACAATGCCTTCTCGTATCCATACATCGGGTACGTTAGCTAATGCTATTTTATATTACTATCAAGAACAAGATTTACCATATACGGTTCACGTAGTAACACGATTAGATAAGGACACTTCCGGTTTAGTTCTAATTGCAAAACATCAATATAGTCATTCGTTCTTATCAATGATGCAACGAAAAAATGAAGTAGAGCGTATTTATACAGCGGTCGTTCACGGTGAAATGGAAGATAAGCAAGGTCTGATTGATCAGCCGATTGGTCGCCATCCTTCATCAATTATAGAACGTATTGTTACTTCAGATGGGCAAGAAGCAAGAACCTTTTTCCACGTACAAAAAATGCGAGATAATTTATCCTTTGTGAAAGTACGTCTAGAGACGGGTAGAACACATCAAATACGTGTCCATTTCGCTTCGATTGGCCATCCGTTACTTGGTGATGATTTATATGGAGGTACTCGAGAAAAGATAAACAGACAGGCATTGCATTGTTCAGAGCTAACATTCCAACATCCCTTTTCGAAAAAAGAACTTGCATTAACCGCACAATTGCCAGCTGATATGGAGCTTTTAGATGAAAAGTAAATTAAATGGTTTCTATCATAATCACTCACTTTTATTTCATTTACGATGTGATGTAATATGAATGGTCTAGAAGAAGTTAGGAAAGGATAAAAAGACAGGTTCAATCATGACGCAAAGGTTTTATGTTGATGCCTATTGATATGGTACTAGATTAACATTACCTTTGCAGTTGGGAAGAGTTATCAGACAAGAAATTTATTAAAATCATTGACATCTGTATATCATTTGTTAAGATAGATACGGAATGAAAATTCATACCAATCCTCGTTAGGTGAGGCTCCTATATGGATACAAGCTGCTACCCAGAAACGTCGAGAGACACCAATGGGTTAACAAAGATTATCGACTTAAGGTATCTTTAATGCGGTGGGACAACCATCCAAGCCATATAGTGCTAAAACTCCACGACGGAGGTTTCATTGATGTTTATTATATTTAAGCATAAATTATTATTTTTCCTAGTAAGTGATTAGGAAATTATGATGATCATGACACCTTCTTCGTTGAGGTGTTTTTTGTCTTTTATACAGACAAAACACTTCAATGATTATTACCTAACATAAATACGAAGAAGTAGGTGAGCAAAATGGTGAAAACAGAAGAAATGATGGAAATAAGCGACTTATTATTAACATTATTACAAAAGGAAGATCTAGAGCAATTCAGAGAATCATTTATTGATATGCATCCATATGATAAGGCATATTTTTTCAGGAGAATCGATAAAGAAAATCGGATGAAAGTGTACAGTTATTTATCTCCGAAAGAAATGTCCGATATTATGGAAAATATTGATTTAATTGAAACAGAAGGATTTATTACGGAAATGGATCCACAATTTGCCACGATGGTTTTTGAAGAAATGGCAGTGGATGATGCGGTAGACATATTGCAAGAATTGTCGAAAGACGAAGTTGCTAGCTTTTTAGCTATTATGGATGAAAAAGCTGCGAAAGAAATTAAAACATTATTGCACTATGAAGAAAAAACTGCAGGAAGTATTATGACAACGGAATATGTTTCTATTTTAGCTACGCAAACAAAAACAGAAACATTAAATGCAATGAAAGAAATGGCTCCAGATGCAGAAACGATTTATTACACGTATGTACTAGACGATCAAAAGCGTCTCGTAGGTGTACTATCATTACGCGATCTAATTATTGCGGATGATGATCAGCTAGTCAGTGATATAATGAGTGAAAATGTCGTATCTGTCTCGGTTGGCCGTGATCAAGAAGAAGTTGCAAAAATGATGCGGGATTATGATTTCTTAGCTGTACCTGTTATCGATTTTCAAAAACATTTACTTGGAATTATCACGGTAGACGATATTTTAGATGTAATGGACGAAGAAGCGATTGATGACTATTCTAAGTTTGCAGCAGTCTCAGATATTGACACACGAGACACAAATCCATTTAAATCAGCTCAAAAAAGATTACCATGGCTCGTTATTTTACTCTTTTTAGGTATGATTACTGCGAGCTTAATCGGAAGCTTTGAAGATACATTAGAGAAGGTACCGATTGTTGCGATATTTATACCCCTTATTGCGGGAATGGCGGGAAATGCTGGAACACAATCACTAGCTGTAGCTGTGCGTGGACTAGCGGTTGGTAATTATGGTAAAGATAATCGATTAGTTTTGGTGATAAGAGAAATAACGACGGGTGTTTTAGTAGGAGGAGTAACTGGAATTGTTGTCATCTTTGTTATTTACTTCTGGCAAGGTAACTTCTTTTTAGGCGTTTTAGTTGGTCTAACTTTACTGTGTACACTAACAGTAGCAACCTTATCTGGTGCTTTGATTCCACTTATTATGGAGCGTTTGAATATTGACCCAGCTGTTGCTTCAGGACCTTTTATAACTACATTGAATGATATTACTTCGGTAATCATTTATTTCGGAATGGCAACTGCATTTATGAGCTTTTTAATATAATATTTATTTTTATTTCGATTAGAAGAAACGACAGATTGTTTTCTTCTAATCGATTTTTTTATAGTAAAAAAAGTTTAAAACTTATCATACAGCATAAGTGCAACTAAAATTTTGCTATAAAAGCTTGGAGATAAGCTAAACTAAACTCTCTAATGACAAAATGACATTAATTTACAAAAAAATGTAACAAAAAGGAAAAATGAGTAAATGAACCTACATTAAATTGTAATATTTACTAGTTCATTTGAATCTGTCCGAGTATCAATTTATCCACCTATAGGTTCATTGTATGTTTTTTTATTATATCAAACTCAGTTAACAGAAAATTAACAGTATTGAATAAACAGTTCATAAGATGCAATTAAGAGTAAATAATCATGAAATAACTACATACAAAGATGGGTATGTAAATTTATGTATCGGATATTAGTCTATGCTATTACATATAATGGAAGAAATAACGTAAGAATATACTGTGTCTTTTTAATCTTGTTTGCCTATATAAAGTTGCTTATACTTCTAGTTGTTCTTAGAACATCGGTAGTTGTACTACTTAGATGGAATACATAATATTTACTCGGTGTCATATACAATTTCATAGGAAGAAGGGGTTAGATGTATAAGCGGATTTTAGTACTTAGTTTTGTGTTCATGTTGGCTTTTTCTCCAGTAGCTGCGGTTGCTGCGGAAGTGGATGAGGAGAAGGGTAATGCAAATCAAAGTGAAGAGGTAGAATCTACTGATTCAGATGAGGCTGATGCAGGATCAGAAGAATCAGATGGTACGGCTGCTGAGGCAGTAGAAGGTAACGAAGAAGTGGTAGAAGATGAGGATGCTACTACTGAAGAAGAGACGGAAGAAGTAGATGAAGAAGAAATCTCTACATTTGCAACGGAAGATGAAGATTTAATTTTAGAGGATATACTTGGAACTGCGAATGGTGATATTGAGTTTGATATCACAAGCGGAAATTACGTGTTAGGTTTACAAGCAGGACTTACGAACGTTACAAACGGTCAAGATATTGAAGATAAGTGGGTTGGTTTTGCTATTCCTAATGGCGTTGATGTGGTAGGTGACCTACCAAGTGGAGTAGTTCCAATATTTATTGCTGGAAAAAGTGGTCTAGCGGTTAAGGTTCCAAACATCCAAGGTATAGGTGGGGAAAATGTTTATCATGACATT
>JAPFCO010000392.1 GCA_026169505.1 Pseudogracilibacillus sp. | reverse complement strand
TGGAATGGAGGAAGACATGTTTTTAGCATTATTTGGTGCGGTAGAGTCCGGAGCAATTTACGCAATCATGGCTCTCGGTGTATATTTAACTTTTAGAATATTAGATTTTCCAGACTTAACAGTGGATGGTAGTTTTGTTACAGGAGCTGCAGTTACAGCTGTTTCGATTATGAACGGGATACCACCTATCGTTGCTACCTTTTTAGGGGCGTTTGCTGGGTTTTTAGCAGGATGTGTTACGGGAATCCTTCATACAAAGGGGAAAATCAATGCTCTTTTGTCAGGGATATTAATGATGATTGCATTGTACTCAATCAATTTACGTATCATGCAATCGCCACAGTTGTCATTGTTAAATGATACAACGGTGAAAACACAAATTATCGATGTTTGGGAAAAAACTGGTATAGATAAAATGCTCAATCAATTGTTAGCTGCAATAGGGCTAGAGCGTTTCCCTTCAACATGGGGTATCGCCATTGTCATGTTAATTGTTATATTTATTATTAAATTTGTTACCGATTACTTCCTGAAGACGGAAGTTGGTTTAGCTTTACGTGCAACTGGAGATAATCAGCGGATGATTCGAAGTTTTTCTGCCAATACAGATACGTTAATTATTTTCGGAATTGGAATATCGAATGGACTTGTCGCTTTATCGGGCGCTTTAATTGCCCAACATGGTGGGTTCGCAGATGTCGGTATGGGAATTGGGTTAATAATTATTGGATTAGCTTCCGTTATTATCGGGGAAGCGTTATTCGGAGTTAAAACGATCGCACGTGCAACACTGGCAGTTATTTTAGGTGCAATTGTTTATCGAATTGTTGTCACGCTCGCATTGAGATTTGAGTTTTTAGATACAGGTGATATGAAACTAATTACAGCACTGCTCGTTATTCTTGCCTTAGTGGCTCCAAAGTTTTTACAAGCACGTCGAGAAAAACAACGTCGTCTGAAAAAACGAGCGCAATTGCAAAAGGAAGGTGTGAACAATGCTTAATTTAGAACATATCTCAATGACATTTAATGAAGGCACACCTGATGAGAAGAAGGCGTTGCGTCACATAAATATACAACTAAATAAAGGTGAGTTTGTGACAGTTATTGGAGGAAATGGTGCGGGAAAATCAACGTTGATGAATATTATTTCTGGCAACCTAATTGCGGATGTTGGTACCATTTCAATTAATGGTGAACAAGTAGATCATTTACAGGAATTTAAACGATCTGAATATATTGGTCGAGTTTTCCAAGATCCAATGGCAGGGACTGCACCGTCGATGACAATTGAGGAGAACTTAGCGATTGCTTATTCACGTAATAAAAAACGGAATTTGCGTTTAGGCGTCACGAAACAACGTCGTGATATTTTTCGGGATTATTTACAAACGTTAAATTTAGGGTTGGAAAATCGCCTCACAGCTAAAGTCGGTTTATTATCAGGTGGAGAAAGACAAGCTCTCTCTCTCTTAATGGCTACCTTTACTGAACCAAATATTCTACTTTTAGATGAGCATACTGCAGCACTTGACCCGGCAAGAGCAGAATTAATTACAACTCTTACAACAGAAATTGTTGAAAACTTTGAATTAACTACATTAATGGTGACTCACAATATGCAACAAGCGCTCGATATGGGCGACCGGCTTATTATGATGGATGCAGGTGAGATTATTTTA
This sequence comes from Pseudogracilibacillus sp., assembly GCA_026169505.1. Taxonomy (GTDB): domain Bacteria; phylum Bacillota; class Bacilli; order Bacillales; family Amphibacillaceae; genus Pseudogracilibacillus. The sequence goes on along the minus strand of JAPFCO010000392.1, from coordinate 2,562 downwards.
GACGTAAAGGATGAAGAAAAATCTACCTTAACGATTGATCAACTATTAGAAGAGTTTCAACGCATTCGAGGTCGTCAGTTAGCGAGCGACCAAACAGTGCTAGGGTAATAGATAAGTAGTTACTGGCTATTTTTGTAATGATGAAATCGATTCATCAAATAAAAAGACTAACGCTCACTTTAGAGTCGTTAGTCTTTTTCAGTTATCGGAATATCTACTTTTACTTGAAGGCCTTTTTCGTCTAATTGTAATGCGTCTACTTCATAGTCTGGTAGAATTGTTCGCATTTGCTCGGCAATAGTAGCACCTTGTCCATTTGGTACGAAAGAAATCATCGTTGGGCCAGCACCACTAATGACCGTACCGAATGCTCCGAGTTTTCTTGCCTCTGAGCGAATATCAAAATAGTTTGGAATTAACTTAGCACGGTAACTTTCGTGGAATAAATCACTTTCCATCATTTTACCTGCTAATTCATAATCTCCTGTCAAAAGAGCAGAGATCATTAGATTGCTGACACCACTTGCTGTTGCAGCATCCTTCATTAAAAACTCCTCTGGTAATACTTTACGAGCATCTTCCGTTTTTAATTCAAAATTAGGAATGTAAACGACTAAATCAGTTTGGATAGCTGGAAGTTTTTTATAACTTGCTTCCTCACCCATTTTAACCGTTACGACAAAACCTCCTAATAATGCAGCGGCAACGTTGTCTGGATGACCTTCGATTTTTACAGCATAAGCTAATTTCTGATCTTCGGTTAAACGCAACTCACAAAGTTGATTGGCCAATTCAATTCCAGCAACGATGGCGGAAGCACTACTGCCTAGTCCACGCGCCAATGGAATTTCACTATCCATCGTAACATGGCAAGCAGTTAATGGTGAATCATGCCAATCAGCCACTTGTTTAGCCACTTTATAAATATAATGGTCACGATAGTGTCGGACGGATGGAATGGAATTAGTTGTATGAGTAAATTGCCATTCCTCAGATTCCTTCACTTGTAATGTTAAATAGCGACTAACTGCAACTCCGGCAGAATCGAATCCAGGTCCGATATTCGCGGAACTTGCAGGTACTGAAATAGTAAACATATTAGTTACCTACCATTTTTTTAATAAACTCTGTTACTGCGACTTCATCGTTAGGCAATGAGACAGGATCAATTGTTACTTGATCAATCGCTGTTTGTGGATCTTTTAATCCGTTACCTGTTAAGACGGCAACTACTTTACTTCCAGGAGCGATTGTGCCAGCTTGCACTTGTTGGAATACCCCTGCAATGGATGCACAAGATCCAGGCTCAGCAAAAATACCTTCTTTCGCAGGCAATGTTTTAAATGCAGTTAAAATTTCATCATCCGTAACAGACGTAATCATCCCACTAGATTCATCACGGGCGTTTGTTGCAAGATTCCAGCTAGCGGGGTTTCCGATACGAATCGCTGTTGCGACAGTATCTGGTGTTGTAATGACTTCATCTTTTGTAATAGCTGCTGAATTTTCTGCTTCGAAACCGTAAATTTTTGGTAAAGACGTGCTTTTTTGTACGTTATATTCTTTGAAACCTTTCCAATATGCACTAATATTGCCTGCGTTCCCAACTGGAATAGCAAGGATATCAGGTGCTTGTCCATCTAATTGATCAATGATTTCAAAAGCAGCTGTTTTTTGACCTTCTAAACGATAAGGGTTGACCGAGTTCACTAGTGTCACAGGATATTGCTCACTAATATGTTGTACCATTGTTAATGCATCATCGAAATTACCTGCAATTTGAACAATTTCAGCTCCATACATGACGGCTTGTGCCAGTTTCCCCATAGCTACTTTACCTTCTGGAATAACGACAATAGCTTTCATACCAGCTTTTGCTGCGTATGCAGCAGCAGCAGCAGAGGTATTACCTGTTGAAGCACAAATTACCGATTTGCTACCAGCTTCTTTCGCTTTTGCTACTGCCATCACCATACCACGATCTTTAAATGAACCTGTTGGATTCAAACCTTCATATTTACCATAGAGTTCAATGCCTAATTCCTCTGATAAATGAGGGAAATAAACTAACGGTGTATTTCCCTCATGTAATGTTAAAGCAGGCGTTTCTTCTGTTACAGGTAAATAACTCGCGTATTCTTTAATTAGTCCTTGCCAATTCATACCTTATGCATCTCCTTCAACACGGTAGTAGTTCTTAACCGTTTCTACTACATCTAATTCACCTAGTTGTTTCATCGCTGTTTCAAAATTTTCATTTGATGCTTGGTGCGTTACAACAATAATTTCAGCAAATTCATCTTCACGTGGCGTTTGTAAAATACGCTCAAAACTAATCCCTAATTGATTAAATACTTCAGAGATGGTTGCAAAGGCACCGAGTTCATCTTTTACACGTAGTCGTAAATAGAACTGGCTAAACCGTTTATCTGCTGGTGTTAATTCCTTTTTGAAACGGGGAGTAATAAACTGTTTCCCATTTACATCAAGGAGCATATTCTTAATTGCTTCAACAACGTCAGACATCACAGCAGTAGCAGTTGGTAAACCTCCCGCACCAGG
>JAPFCO010000313.1 GCA_026169505.1 Pseudogracilibacillus sp. | reverse complement strand
GGAAACAGATAAAGAGGATAAATAATCCCGCTTTTATCGTTATAAATACGAAAAAACCCTTATTACATCACGTGATGTAATAAGGGTTTTTTCGTATTTATAACGATAAAAGCGGGATTATTTATCCTCTTTATCTGTTTCCTTTGTCGTATCATCCGAGACTTCTTCAGAATCTGCATCTAAGGATTCATTCGCTTTTTTCTTTATTTCTTCATAAGTGTCGACAGCTGGTTCCTCTTCATCTTGAGATGAAATATTCACCTTTACATCATTATCTGAGGTATCCTTCACTATTTCAGCTTCTTCTATTTCTGGTTCCTCAGGCAACACACCATCTTCAAAAAGAGATTTAATTTGTGCTGCATCTAATGTTTCTACTTCGAGTAGATTTTCGGCAATTAATTCTAATTGCTCGCGATTATCTGTTAAGATTTGCTTCGCTCGTTCATAACAAGTATTAATGAAGGTCTGAATCTCCACATCAATTTCATGTGCGATTGCTTCACTGTAGTTTTTATCATTACCAAGGTCACGCCCTAAGAATACTTCGCCACCTTCGCCACTAAACTGAGTTGGTCCAATCTTCTCACTCATACCATATTCGGTAATCATCTTCGTAGCAATTGCTGTTGCACGTTGGAAGTCATTGGATGCTCCAGTACTAACATGGTCCCTACCAAAGATAACTTCTTCTGCCACTCGTCCACCTAGTAAACCAGTAATTCGGTCAAACAATTCCGGTCTTGTGACAATGTAACGATCTTCTTTCGGTAACATTACCGCATAACCGCCCGCTTGTCCTCGTGGAACAATGGTCACCTTATGCACAGTATCTGCATCATCAAGCACCATACCGATAACAGTATGCCCACTTTCATGGTATGCAACAATCTTACGTTCCTTCTCCGAAATGACACGGCTCTTTTTGGCCGGCCCAGCAATGACACGGTCAATTGCTTCATCTATTTCTAACATTGTAATAACCGTTTTATCATGTCTTGCTGTTACTAAAGCAGCTTCGTTTAATAAATTCTCTAAATCTGCTCCTGAGAATCCAGGTGTACGCTGAGCAACCGTCCTTAAATTCACACTTTCAGCTAATGGCTTATTGCGAGAGTGCACTTTCAATACAGCTTCTCGGCCTTTAACATCTGGCTGTGTTACTGGAATTTGTCGGTCAAAACGACCTGGACGTAATAATGCCGGGTCTAAAATATCGGGACGGTTAGTAGCAGCAATCATAATGATTCCTTCATTACCATCAAATCCATCCATCTCAACGAGTAGTTGGTTTAGTGTCTGTTCACGTTCATCATGACCCCCACCTAGTCCAGCTCCACGCTGTCTACCTACCGCATCAATCTCATCAATGAAAATAATACATGGTGCGTTTTTCTTCGCGTTTTCGAACAAGTCACGTACACGGGAAGCCCCGACCCCGACGAACATTTCAACGAAGTCCGACCCACTAATTGTAAAGAAAGGTGTACCTGCCTCACCAGCAACGGCACGCGCAAGTAATGTTTTACCTGTTCCTGGTGGTCCAACTAAAAGCACCCCTTTAGGAATACGCGCTCCAACTTTCTTAAATTTACGTGGATCTTTCAAGAATTCAACTACCTCAACGAGCTCTTGCTTCTCCTCGTCCGCTCCTGCGACATCTGTAAAACGTACCTTTTCCTTTTCCTCACTATATAGTTTTGCTTTACTCTTACCAAAGTTCATGACACGGCCGCCACCGCCACCGCCTTGGGATCTAGTGAAGATAAAGAAGAAAATTACAGCAATAAGTAAAAATGGAAGCATCATCGTTAAGAAATTAACAAATGCACTCGGTTGCTCTTCCTCATTTACCTTTAATACACTTTGCTCATTCGCTTTAGTTGTAACGTCAGCGATAACGTCTGTATTATCTGGTAGTTGCACAATGAAAGGTTTGTTATCACTTTCTAGCTCACCAGTAACTTGAATAATTTTATTTTTTGGTTGCATCGTCATCTCTGCGATTCCACCAGTATCTAACGCATCCATAAACTGTTGTACATTTAACTCTTCCGATTGTTCATTCTGTCCTTTAAACAGGCTTACTACCCCAATTAATACTAGAAAAATAAGGCCGTAGAACAATATATTCCGAAATAACCGGTCCATTTACAAACCTCCTCCCAAACGGGAAAAACTATATAACATATTATCATAATAAAAAGCGTGAATACAACTAATTGGATTTCTTTTATACCTATTAAAGAATTTACGCATTAGAGTCAATTTCATCATTAACTCATTTAGCTAAGTCGCCACCACTTGTAGTTGGGAACGATCAATCTGTATGATGAACTTGACTAATTACTATAAACTTTTCGTTTCAAAACTCCTATATATGGTAAGTTGCGGTATTTTTCATCGTAGTCAAGACCATATCCTACAACAAACTCATTAGGGACTTCAAAGCCAACGATATCCGCTTTAATTTTAGCTGTTCTCCCTGTCGGCTTATCTAACAGTGTCACAATTTTGACTGATTTAGCTTTACGATATTTAAACAAATCAACTAAATAACTCAAAGTTAACCCACTGTCAATAATATCTTCGACAATTAACACGTCTCTTCCTTCTACTTTTGCGTCTAAATCTTTGACGATTTTTACTTCTCCAGAAGAACGTGTATCACTTCCATAGCTAGATACATCCATAAAATCCATTTCTACATAAGTGTCAATGTACCTCGATAAATCTGCCATGAAAGGGGTAGCTCCCTTTAATACTCCGATTAACAATGGGAACTTTCCCTCATACTCCTTTGTTAATTGTGCACCTAATTCTGCACATTTCTCAGCAATGTCTTCTTGCGTAAATAATACTTCTTTAATATCATCATGCACCCTAACTTTCCCCCTTGATGTCCGATTTTACATATTCAAATAATACATATGGACCGTGCGAATTTGGCTCTATAGCCTTTTTACGCATACCTACCAACCATAAAATATCATCTTGATTATCCGTTATGACATATGTATCGTTCCGCTTCTTGCGCGGTACTTTATCATCGATAAAGATATCCTTTAGTTTCTTACTCCCTTGAAGTCCTTCGTATGCCATGCGATCACCGTTTTTACGATGCCGAATATGTAACGGGAAGCGTAATGCTGCTTCTGGGTAAATAAAAAAATCTGCCCGTCTATTAATTGCCTCTACATGATCTGTCTTACGAACAATTAATACATCTTGATTCGGTAACACCACACGACTCGGAACTTGTTGAATCAATCCATGATACGGTTTATCATCAACCTTTTCTTGTAGGAAGTATAGTTGGATAACGTCATACGACTTTTCAACTAACAACTTTTCTGGAAAATGGATTACTTTATTACTTGTATTTTCCCTTAATAATTGTAAGAAAATCTGTTCATGTGTATAAGAAATATTTTCTGGTACACCTAGTTTATACAGATAGTTTAATGTTAATCGAAACACTCGTCTTTGTAAAGAAACAGGATGCTGTAATAAACGATTAATGGCTATCGTCGCATGTAGAGCACGATCCATTAATTCAACTGCATCCCCTATTAGTTTAGATGCTTGATCTAACAAGTATTGTTCATCTTCTTGAATTGTTTCACTTAATTGTTGAACCGTCTTATGTAAAAGGTGATTTTTCTTTTGTAAAATCGGAACAACTTGGAGGCGTAGTTCGTTTCTCGTATAATCAATCTCGGCATTACTAGGATCAATACGTGGATTAATATGATGTGCCACACAATAAGCCTCGATTTCCGCTTTTGTCACTGCTAAAAGCGGTCGGACAATCTCCCCTTTGGCAAAAACTCGCCGATAAGGAATTCCTTTTAAGCCTTGTAAGGTCGTCGTTCGCATCATACCCATCAACATCGTTTCAATTTGATCATCACCATGATGTCCTAAGGCTAAGTAATCTGCTTCATATTGCAGCATCATCTCTTCGAACACTTTATACCGTAATGTTCGAGCCGCTAACTGCGTACCAATTTTGTGAGTCTTTTTATATGTTGTGACATCTATTTGCCTTGCTTCGAATGGTACATTCCATTTTTCGCACAATTGTTGGACATACTCGATGTCAGCAACGGATTCATCTCCTCGTAACTGATGGTCCACACTTACAGCAATCAATTTTAGATGATACGTTGCTTTTCTTTGTAGAAGAAAATGTAACAATGCCACCGAATCTGGACCACCGGATACGCCAACGATAACTGTAGTATGCTTTTTAATTAGTTGATGTTTTGATACAAATGCCTCTGCCTTCGTCTCCATCATATACACATCATCTACCTATTCTATAGTAACTCCATCCTATCATATTCAGATGAGGATGAAATGAGATAACTCTCTATTTTGATCAGACCACTGAAAAATTCCATTTTTAAAAATGGGTTCTGTTTAAAACAAGAAGGAAAGTCCATAATAGACAGCGGCAATAGTGATCACAATAAAACTTTGGATGAAATAAGATGGAGTAGACTTTTGGCGATCTTTTCTACTCGTTTGACGCCTAATAGCACTGTTCATAATATCCGCTTTCATCGCTTTAGCAGATGTGTACTTTCCTTCAAGGGCAGCCCGTAATATCGGATGGATTATCCGCAACTCTTTAATCATCGCTATTTTAGGAAAGAGATCTTGACGAGGGGTCGTTTGTCTTTTAAATTGGCGAGGATAATAAATCGAAAGAATAATCATTACGATGGCGAATAAATCATAGCTAGGTTCTGCTACCCTTGTCCCAAGTTGCCAATAAGCACGATCATAAAACTCTGAATACTCCTTTATAGATCGGCCCCTCTTCGTCATCCCTCCAACGTCAATACAACGAATTAGTAGTGGGCTCTCCTGAATAAGGATATGTTCTTTTTTTAAATCGCCAAAAACCCACCCTGCTTGATGCACCTTTTCAAGTTCATCAAGTAATTGTACTAATAAAACAATGACCCATTCTGTTCCCCTTCGTTTTATATATGTATCAATCCGAGTTCCTGGAATATATTCCATCACATAAAAAGAGTAGATCATTTGGTTTGGTGCAACCCAATCATCTACTTCGTACAAAAAAGGTCCAAGACGGCAATCTTGAACCTTATTCAGCATTTTTAATACATTCACTTCCGTTGTCATCGACATTTGTTGTTCACTTATCTTCAATGCGACAAGTCTTCCTTGTGCACGACAAAGATATACCGTACCAATCATACCTGCCCCAAGTTGTTTGACGACTGTGTATTTTGTTCGATGCCACTTTCCTACAATCAGAGATCCTTGATCAAAGAATAAATTATCCTTCCTGGCGGTACTCGTCATCATACATCAGCTCACTCATCTCAATTTGGCTAAACTGCTTTAAAGCACTAGCAATAGCAGGCCCTGTTGGCGTCATGCCGCTACTTACTAAACGAGGGAAAACGACCGAAATCTCTGCCAATGCCTCTGCCCAATCGTGAATGACTCCAATCGTTTCCTTCTGTTTGGGGAATTGATAAATCGCAAAATGATTCATCCCATTTCGAGCATCTAAATTCATGGATAAATCAAGGAGTGCCTCTTTCACTGTTAACAGCTTATCTCGCATACTTGCACTCGTATCAACTAAAATTAACACGTCTAATTGGCAAGACTCGCCTAGATCTTCAACAACTTCCATTACTTCTCCACGTTGATCTGGAGCAATATCTACTAAAGAACGATCCTCTCCAAAAATATGCTTCAATTCTTGGTGAACAAATCCTTGTAACGTTTGCGACATTGCTTGTCTAGTTACCGCTTGGACGGTTTGTGACAGATCCTCTTTATAAACAATCTGACTGACGCCACCCCCGGCTCGGGCAATTTTTTCCACCTCTTGAAAGCTTGGATCCAGTTCTGACTGATGTTTTTCTAATACACCAATCACATTAACAACGACACCTTGCTCAAATGCTTGTCTTGCTGTATGCATTGGACTAACTCCACTATTGGAACAACCATCTGTAATAAGTAAAATCTGTTTTAAAGTCCCTTTTTCCATTTCTATTACCTCCTACTATAGACGACAATATTTTATATTCATCTTCGCCATCTAAGGACTGATCTATACATTACTTTGCCTGTGGTGTCGTCACAGAAAACGTTGCCCACTGTGGATTTTCTTTCGTCACTTTCGCCACGACGACGGTAATATCATCATGGATCACACCTAACTCGCCTCGTACAACCTCTTCAAGCAATAAATCTGCAATTTCTTGTGGATTATTTGTCTTCATTTCTTTAATTTTTCTTTCTAACCATAAATCGTTATTAATCACATGCTTAGGACCATCAAATAAACCATCACTCATCATTACTAAAATATCTTCCGACTTCAAGGTCGTACTTACCGTATCCAACTCTACATGTTCGATGATCCCGATTGGTAAATTATTACCCGTTAATTGAATGACCTCATCCCCACGTTTAATAAAGCTTGGCGAAGAGCCGATCTTTAAAAATCGTAATGTCGCATTATGTAAGTTAATCATTGCCAAGTCCAATGTTGCAAAGATCTCATCTGTCGTTCGTAATGCTAAAATTGAATTAATCGACTTAATAGCAACTTGCTCCGAAATGCCCGATTGTAAAATTTGCTCTAACAATCGTAACGTTTCCCTACTCTCTTCCCGAGCACGTAGACCATTACCCATGCCATCACTAATTGCAATCGCTAGTTTTCCTTGGCCAAGCTCCATCATCGTATGAGAATCACCTGATACTAATCCGCCACCCTTTGCAGCGACTGCAAAGCCTGTTTCCACTTGAAATCTCCTAGCGGAACCAAACGTTAAAAAACTAATCCCATTTGGAAATGATGATATTTCCTCTTCTACTACAACGACCGTTTCATCTAAAATATCCGTTATTACAGGAGCGATTAACTTTGCACCTTCCCCATGGTAATCATAAAAAGTAATTGACATTGAAATATCAATATTTCCTTTTTCCAATTGATATATTTCTAATTTTTCTAAATGAATATCTAATTGTTTCATCGCGCGAAGGATTTGAATTTCCTGTTTTTCATGACGTTGCCGTTCTTGCATCATCTCCTTAGCAAAGTCGTCCATCACTTCCGAAACCCCTTGTAATTGATCAGCAACGATCTTTTTACTTTCAGAGACTTGTCGTTTTAAATGTTTATTTACTTGCAATAAACCAACTTCTTTTTCCATAATATTAATTACCTTTTTTGCCTTTACACAATGGTTTTCAAAAGGGTACATCGTTGTAGGTTCTAATTTTTCATTCTCTAATAATTCATCCTTAATATCTTCCATCAATGTATAGGTTTTGTCGAAGTTTTTTTGCCAACAGCGATTTTTCATGAAACATTGTTGACAAGACTTTTCTGTCACTCGACTTAAAAAGTAATCCGTCTCATGTTGATATCCCTTTTCACCAACCGCTTCCGT
>JAPFCO010000115.1 GCA_026169505.1 Pseudogracilibacillus sp. | reverse complement strand
CATATGGACTCATAAAAAAAGTGATTGGAGTTGACCCTATTTTTGGTTTAACAATCGAAACCATTATGATCACTCCTGTCGCATTCATTTATTTATTCATGCAACCGACAAATGTGATCGCAACAGACGGAATTTTTTCACTGCACTTTGTTTTATTAGTTGGAGCTGGTGTAGCAACCGCTGTTCCACTCATATTTTTCAATGCTGGTGCGCCAAAGTTACCGCTGGCAACGCTTGGATTCTTGCAATACATTGCACCAACAATCATGCTACTCATAGGTGTCTTCATGTATAAAGAACCTTTTACACTCGCCCACCTAGTGGCATTTATTCTCATCTGGACAGCACTTATTATTTACATGAGGAAAGAAAAACCAAAACGAGAGCAAACATAAAGAAAGCTGCTTCTATGTGTTATACATATAGAGGCAGCTTGATACTTTCAATGACATCGTCAGCCAAGTGTCTTCTGTTTGATCTGTTTTTGATAATGATTCACTACTTGTTCATACGCCTTATATTCTTCTCTTCCCTCTTCGGTAAGATCGTACACACCCTTACGCACACGAGTAAACCATCCATAATAATTGTTATATAACATTGAATACGTCTTCTCATTTGTTCCAATTTCCTTCAATTGTTTAGCTGACATCGGACCAAATTGATCCAGACAACAAGCGATAAAGACGCACATTTCTTTATAGGCTGTCATAATTTCTTTTTGATGACTGCCTCCCATATTCATGTTTTTATGACGCCCAGAAACTTCTTTCACGAGTTTATCTCTTCGTTTTTTGCTTTGTTGCATACTCCTTTTTCGGTTAAAAGGTTTTGGAGAAAGTACGTGAGTAACGACGGGATCTTTAGTTGAAAGATCTACGGTCAGCAGACCTACTTCCAGTCGTCTTAACAAATGCTTAAGATCTCTTTTTTTACGTGCGTTAAAAGAGACTTTCGGAGCAATAACAGCAATATACACATCTTTTGTAAGTTTCTGCCGTTTCGCTGCTTGTATGATCACCTCAAGTTGGAGGGTTTTCTTTAACTCTATAATGACGACCTTCTCATCTTTCACGGCAACAACGTCACAATCATTGACTTCCCCGTGTACTTCATATCCTTGTTCTACAAAATATTTTTCAATCGGTATAAATAAATCAGTTTCCTTCAT
>JAPFCO010000019.1 GCA_026169505.1 Pseudogracilibacillus sp. | reverse complement strand
TGATGAATTGGGAAAAGACTGAATGGAGGAACATATCCAATGCCTGAAAAATATCTTCGCAAATATTTTATTATGGGTTCGCAAGACTGTCTGCGTGACCCGGTTACGATTTTAACTGAAGCAATTCAAGGTGGTATTACCGCTTTTCAATATCGCGAGAAAGGGACCGGCGCTTTAAAAGGCGATGCAAAAATAACATTAGCGAAAGAATTACGTCATGTATGCCAACAATATCGTATTCCTTTTATTATTAATGACGATATTGAGCTAATTGATCGATTAGATGTTGACGGGGTTCATGTAGGACAAAATGATGTTTCTGTCGTCGATTTACGCAAAGCATATCCAAACTTACAAATAGGCTTATCTGTTTCCAACAAACAGGAACTCAAAAACAGCCCGCTTCACCTAATCGATTATGTTGGAGCTGGACCAGTGTACCCAACGAACTCAAAGCCTGACGCTAAAAAAGCTGTTGGTTTACAATGGATTTCAAAACTTCGTGCTATGCACCCTGTCCTACCAATCGTTGGTATTGGTGGTATTCAGAGCACGAACGCTGCTGAAGTACTTCGTGTAGGCGCTAATGGGGTAGCAGTAATTTCTGCTATTACGAAAGCAAATGATATTGAATCAACCGTTTCTTGCTTATAAAGTGAAATAACCGTATGAATCGATCTTGATCGATTCATACGGTTTTTACTTTTACTGTTTTATAATATTTAATAATCAGCTGATCCTTGGTCTCCGCCTACTATTGCGATCCCTGCACTTGCACCAATTCGATTTGCTCCTGCTTCAATCATTAGTTTTGCAGTTTCAGCATCACGAACTCCTCCAGATGCTTTTACTCCTAAATCTGGACCAACCGTTTCACGCATGAGTTGAATATCCGCTACTGTTGCAGCTCCAGGACCAAATCCAGTTGACGTTTTTACAAAGTCTGCTCCAGCTTCCTTCGCAAATTGACAAGCAAGTATTTTTTCTTCTACACTTAAATAACCTGTTTCAATAATCACTTTAACAACAGCTTGGCCATTTGCAGCCTCAACGACCGCTTTGATATCATGAAACACTGCTAGATCATCTTGTGACTTTAGCGCACCAATATTAATCACCATATCCACTTCTGTCGCTCCTGAAGCAATGGCGTCACGTGTTTCTGCTACTTTAGTAAATGTGCTTGTCACCCCTAACGGAAAACCAATTACCGTAGTAATACCGACATCCGAATCTTGTAATGCCTCTTTCGCTAGTGCAATCCATGTTGGTTGAATACATACAGTCGCAAAACCATACTCTTTTGCTTCTGCACAAATTTGTATAATTTGTTCTTTTGTACTTTCTGGCTTTAATAATGTGTGGTCAATCATCTTCGCTATTTCTTTATCTGACACACTGTTTCCTCCTTCTATTAAAAAAAGTCCGTTAAAAACGTTTGTTTAGCTGGAAGCATTTTTTCTAATTGCTGTACCGCTTCCGCATCGCCTGAGATGAGTTCTTCCTCATATAATTCTAACGGCCGCTTATAACCTAAACACATTGCCGTTAAATATTGAACCGAGCAATGGACAGTATCGTCCGATTGACTCACTTTTTGAACAGACGTGGCTTTTCCATCAGCAATTTCTACTGCATATACTCCGCAGTTTTCCGAGAAAAACTCGTCCTCTACCGTTAGCTTAATCGTGCCGTCATTATCCGTATAAATAAACTGTTCTAAAAAGGTTGCTACATCAACAATACGCGCCATAAAATAAGGCTTCTCTACTTGAGCATATACTGGGTCATTTACAATAAACGGAACATTGTTATTCGTCGGCACAACCCATTTCACTTCTTTTGCCATGGAATCATGGTTCCCTATAAATTCATACAGTAAATTACGACCATTGATGTTTGTATAAGCTAACTCTTTCACTGTTAATACATCATTACGTACTTTATATATAATATAACCTTCTGCCTCGTCCTTTTCATTATAGGCAATTGCAATATTCATTTCTTTATCTGTTAACACTCGCTGCTGCCACCATAAGATGTCCCGAACAAGCATCCCACTAAGCGTTGTTGCATAATCAGCATAAATATCGTTCAATAATGCAATATCCTCTCCCGTTCGTCGCACATCACCTGCACCATTCCAGCTACCCTTTAATTGGTCTATCGGAATCGTATCATGACGTTGCGAAAAAGCAAGTTCCCAACCATATTTACGATAAAATCTGACTGAAAAAGGATGTAAATAAGATAGCACCTGACCTTGTTCTTTCATCTTCACTAACGCATGATGCAATAATTTCTTTGCAATACCCGAACGGCGATACTCAGGCCAGGTTGCAACAGAACTAATGCCGCCCATCGTAAATTTCTTACCTCCAATAGTTACTTCTAAAGGAATAATATGTAGTTTGCCTGCTAGTTCTCCATCAATCCGGTAGCCCCAAATATCATGACGGTCTGCTTCTCGTGCTTTTTCGACTAACGTATCTTCCGATAATTTATATTGAAAAGCAAACTGCGATAAAGCAAAAACATCCTTATAATCTGCTCGAGATAATGCTTCAATCTTATTCATCGTTGCCCCTCCTCTTTTTACTAGTATAAACGAAACAGGTGGACCGCAACAAGGGGGAAATAACTATGTTTAGTTACTGTAAGTTTGTAGTACCTTATAGGAGTAGAAATGTTGTCGCCTAAAATAGGATACGGAGACATATTATTAGTAACCTAGCTTTTATTTTATCCCCTTTAGTAAAACATCTGAAAAGAATCTATCTTATAACATTTATTTCAGTACCTTGTATTAAACAGTACTGTATGATAAATTATATTGAATGGTATTATTTATAAACTAGTACTATATAATATATAGTAGCTATCCAAACCAAGAAAGCGGTGAAAGAAACGTGAATGTACAATTTAAAAAAGGAGTTCTAGAATTATGTGTCCTTGTGTTACTTGATAAAAAAGATCGATATGGATATGAACTTGTCCAAATGATTTCTCATCAAATATCTATTTCAGAAGGTTCTGTCTATCCTTTATTAAGACGATTAACAAAAGAAGGATACTTTACTACTTATTTAAAGGAATCAACGGAGGGACCTTCGCGTAAATATTATCAATTAACACCAGAAGGACGTTCCTATCTCCATCGTTTAGTTCAAGAGTGGGATGACTTTACGAAAGGTGTCAATCAATTAATTAAAGAAGGTGTAAAAAGTGACTAAAAAGCAATTTTTAATGGCATTAGAAACGGCGCTACGGAAATTACCGGCAGATGAAAGAGAGGAAATGTTACAAGACTTCGAAGAACATTTTGCCATCGGTGTGGAAGAAGGTAAGAGTGAAACAGAGATTACTGAAGCCCTAGGTTCACCACAACAAATTGCGAAAGAGACAATTGCTACCTATCATCTAGATCAAGCTGAATCAAATGCGACAACTGGAAACATCTTTCGGGCAGTTTGGGCTGCCGTAGGATTAAGTTTTTTCAACTTAGTCATTGTGCTTGGTCCCTTCATTGCCCTCGTTGGAATCATATTGAGTGGCTGGATTGCCGGCATAGCCTTTATCGGTTCTCCTCTCCTCCTATTAATCAATGTGATTATTTATCCAAATAGCTTTGAACTAGTAGAACTATTTACTACATTTGGCTTGTGTGGACTTGGTATCTTCATCACTATGGGAATGTATATGGCGACAAAAGGCTTGATCAAAGGTTTTATGACCTATTTGCAATTTAATATGAACCTTGTAAAAGGAGGGTTACATGCACAATGAAAAAATTATCAATCATAGCGACCCTGCTACTCCTTATTGGAATTGTTGGTGTGCTATTCACTTTTAATAGCGAGAATGATCAATCAAAAGTATTAGAGGAAAAAGTGATTGATACAAATGATTTCCAACATATAAATATTGAATCAAACAACGGTAATATTACGATATTACCAACAAACGAAAATACAGCAACTGTAACTTTGATCGGAAATGATCATTCGGCTCAACTAATAACAAACGTCGATGAAGATACATTACAAATCAAAACTAATACAAAGGAGACAAAACTTTTTTCATTTGGTTTCCCTTCTAAAAAGGCGTCAGTAGAAATCTATTTGCCTGAGAAAGAATATAAACAAATTTACGCTACCAGTAAAAATGGAAAAATTACGATGCAAGACATAGTTGCCTCTGACGTTCAACTAGAAACAAACAACGGCAAGCATCAAGTAGATAAGCTGCAAAGTGAAACAGTTAGTTTACGATCTAACAATGGGAAAATAGAAGCGAATGATATCAAAGCTAATACGGTGGAAGTAGATATAGATAATGGCAAGGCTAGCTTAAAACAAATCGAAGCTGATGTTATAGCAACATCTAGTAATGGGAAGATTTCCTTGGAGACTGCATATTTAAATCATTCAACTGACTTGCAAACGGATAACGGGAAAATCGAAATCAAAACGGAAAACAAACCGGACAACGTTACTTTTGATCTAAGGACACAAAATGGAAAAATAACTGTCTTTGGTGAGAATAATTGGGATACAAAAGTCGGTGACGGAAAACATCTAATTAAGCTCGCAGCGGAAAATGGCTCGATTTCAATTACAAATAAATAAACAACATGCTGTTCTTAAAAAGTAGAATCACTTTTAGAACAGCATGTATTTTTCACCTTTTTTTCTCCATAGACACGCATACTCTAACTTATGAAAATAAGTATATCCCTTTACGTATAAAACGCTAGTTGGAATATACTTATCGTTATTAACAGTCATATTCGACTCATTTCATTTTTCAAAGAGGCTTTCATTTTTATTTCTTAATAAATCCGTTTTTCTTTTTCTGTTTTTTTCCTCTTCTTTAGATTCAATTATGTCCTCAACTTGATTTAACTCCTTGTTAAAGAAGGCTAACATTCTTTTTTTCTCCTCTTCCATTATAGGTTTTGCAAAAGCAACAAACCTTTCAATAGCTTCTTTATCGGGAAATTGCTTCATTTGTGCTTCTCCCAATATCTTTATATACTCATTTCTGTTATCTTTTTTTATGATAAGTGGAGGAAAATCGTTTTCTAAGAGGGAATAATTTATAACCATTCTTCCTGTTCTTCCATTACCGTCAGAAAAGGGATGAATTTTCTCAAACTGAATATGTGTTTCCAAAATAGCTTTTAATACATCTTCTTTTGAATCGCTATTCTCTATACGATAGTTTAAATTACCAATTATTTGATCCATTAAATGCGGCACTTTCTTAGGCGGAGCTGTAGAAAAGTCTACTCCTTTGATATAATTTTCCTCTATTTTAAATTGACCTTTATCATGTTGTAAACGATCCGTTAACTTTTCGTGTATGTTTTTGATGATAGGAACAGATAATTTTTCATTACTTTCTATCATATCGATAACATATTCAAAAGTCTGTTGGTGATTATCTACTTCATAAAATTCTCTTCTAGAAATATTTGCATTGTTCGGCAAAGTATTATTAAGTATAATTGTCACGGTTTCTGGCAACGTGATTGTGTTTCCCTCTAGAGCACTTGAGTGGTGTGCTAAACGCACCAAAACATCTTCTAAATAATCACGTGTCATTCTTTCGATTAAACGAACCATAAACCTTTCTCCCTTCACAACAATTTTATAAAATTATGTGATTTAATCAATTTCATAATACGGATTTCTCGCCACGACTCTACATCTTGTGATTTCACTGTGACGTTATTAACTACATATTGTAGCATCGTGGCTATTTTTTTGTAATTATGAAATTGATTCGATTGTATATTATTATAACACTATTGATAACAACATAATAAATTCCTCACTTTTTTTCTTTCTTATTTCAAGTTCCGATACTTTAAATTCCTATAGTTACTCCTATATTAAATGACACATTTCATTCATAGTCTTTCTTACCTATTTGCGATTGCTGTTCTAAAAAAGTCGAATCACTTTTAGAACAGCATGATTTTTGTTTAGGATGAAATAAACATTGTCCCTACTTATTTCTTTCCACATAGACACGCATACTATCACACATAAACTGTGCTAACCCCTTACCGAATTGATCGATGTTTTTTGTGAATCGTTCATCCGTGACATACATTTCTCCTAATCCTTGGAAAGCTTCTAATGAATAGTTACCGAATTGATTAAGTTCTTTAAACCAACCCGCAATTGCTGCTTGCGCCTCTACTGACGTTGGATCGAGGTGCCGAATGGTCGCTAGCGTTCGAAACCGTTCGTTCATTTGTGCTTCTAGTTCAGTTTGGTTTAACTTTTTCATTTTCCTCTTAGATGCATCAACCGCATCATCTCCCCAACGTTCTCTTGCCTCTTCTTCATAATCATTATGATCAAAATTAAATCCTTTAAATCGTTCTGCTTTTGTCATCTGGATTTCTCCTTTCTCATATTGTATCGTTTGATCGATCGTTGCAATTAATTGATCTGTTTTTTTTCGTCTTTCCTGCAACATCTCGCGTTGCATCTCTAATGCTTCGATTCGATCGAAATTCGAACTTCCTAGAATTTGTGTAATCTCTTTTAGTGGAAAGCCTAATTCACGAAAAAACAAAATTTGTTGCAACCTTTGTAAATTTCGGTCAGAATAAAGACGATAGCTGTTTTCGCTAATTGTATCGGGCTCTAAAAGTCCAATTTCATCATAATAATGTAACGTACGGACACTAATACCAATTAATTTAGCAACTTCACTTACTTTCATCCGTTTTACCTCCTCTATATTCACTATAAACAATAACGTAACGTTATAGTCAACTCATTTTTGAAAAAAGGAAGGATAATCATGATAAAGATTCTTGTCGTAGATGATGATGAAAAAATTTTACAACTCGTAAGCATACATTTATCACGTGAAGGATATAGCGTGATCAAAGCAAGCAATGGGCAAGAAGCATTAGATGTGACAGAAAATGACTTTCCAGATCTTGCTGTCGTAGATGTAATGATGCCTAAAATGGATGGATTTACTTTAACAAAAGAATTACGCGCGATGGAGATTCCTGTTTTATTGTTAACAGCAAAAGGTGAATTAGCTGATAAAGAGAAAGGCTTTCTCGCAGGGTCTGATGATTACGTCGTGAAACCATTTGAACCAAAGGAATTACTATACCGAATCCAAGCAATATTACGTCGGTATGATAAAACGGTTGATCCAATGATTAAGATTGGATCGTTGAAAATTAATCAACAAAGTTATGAAGTACAAGCAGGTAAAAAAACATTACTTCTTCCGCTAAAAGAATTTGAATTATTGTCTGTGCTTGCTTCTAGAGAAAATCATGTTTTTACAAGAGAATTTCTCATTGATCGTGTTTGGGGCATGGATTATGAAGGGGATGATCAAACATTAAATGTGCATATTAAACGATTGCGAGAGAAGTTCCGACCAATTGCACCTGATATAAAAATTACGACGATGCGTGGTGTCGGATATAAGCTTGAGGTGAATAAATGAGATCATTATACGGGAAGTTTTTATTATTTACTGTAATGATCATGATTGGTAGTTTTATTATTGCCTTTCTTGTCGTCAATACATTTTATCATCAACAATTACGTCCACAAAACGATGCCAAAAATATGAAAATCGCAGAAAATGTCGCAGACTATATTGAATCTGATCAACATATCGATTTGGATGAATTTCTGTCTACTCAAGCAAAAGTTGGCTATAAATTATACATTACGAATCATGCTGGGGAAGATCAATTTTATGGGAAACCGTTTCGCCTTGAGAATTTATCAGATCAAGCAGTCGAACAAGTATTAGCAGGTGAACAATACCATGGGATGCGTGATTTGCCGAAAGAAACATTTGTAACAGGCTTTTTCTCAGATGAAATGGCCAATACGGTCGGTGTTTCATTCACATATGAGGAAGAACAGTATGGTTTATTTTTACGACCTGATATTAAATTATTGTTTACAGAAATTCATTATTTACTTGGTGGATTATTTGTCGTCATGGTCGTTATCAGTTTAGTGGCGATGTTATTTGTCGCACGAAAATTAATTCAACCTATTACGAAATTAACTGCTGCAACGAAGAAAATTGGTGCAGAAGATTTCTCATTATCATTGCCAACCAATCGTGGCGATGAAATTGGTCAGTTAGCTGATAGCTTTCAATCAATGGCGAACCATTTACAGGAATCAGATGAGTTACGGAAACAATTTATTAATGACGTCTCCCATGATTTTCAAACACCTTTACAAAATATAAAAGGATATGCTGCATTACTTCATGACGCGAAGTTATCCAATAGCGAACGACAAGATTATACAAATATTATCGAGTCTGAAACAGAACGATTATCAGCGTTAACAAAACAATTATTGTTACTTACATCGCTTGATTCCCTAACGTCACCAATGCAACAAGATGCATTTTCGTTAGATACACAATTAAAAGAAGTCATTCAAAAATACCGCTGGCTAATGGAAGAAAAGCATATTGCTCTTTCATTAGAATTAGATGAAATAAATTTTATTGGTCAAGCTGAATATACAGAAAAAATTTGGGAAAACCTTTTATCAAATGCGTTAAAATATACACTGGATTACGGTATGATAGAGGTAGGCTTGGAAGAAACAGAGAATGATATCATCATTACCTTTTCCGATAGTGGTGTTGGGATAGACAAAGCACATATACCATTCCTCTTTGATCGTTTTTATCGCGTGGATGAAGCAAGGCATGATAAAGTAGAGGGTACTGGGCTTGGCTTGTCCATTGTCCAACAAGCAGTTGCACTCCATCAAGGTTCGATTGAAGTGACGAGCAAATTACATGAAGGAACAACCTTTACGATTCGTTTACCTAAACTAGATGAAGCCTTAAATGATTGACATCCAAGTCATTTTTTAATTACCTAAATCAACTACATGTGATAGTAGTGTAGCGGTAAATCTGTATGATGAATCTGACTAATCCACACTTCATTATTCCAAACTAAAAACACTGTCTTGAATGATCAAATCGCTATACAGCCAGAAAGTGGAGGAATTATCCATGAACACGAAAGAATTAATTGAACGTAATAACGAAAAACGTACCCTGTTAACAGAAGAGAATGAAGCATATTATAGTAATATTCTTATTTACGTCCGCTTAAAGTTGGAACTTTCTGAGTCTCGATCAGAAGAAATGTTAATGGAAGTATTAGATCAGCTTATAGCAGGACAAGAAGAAGGTAAAACAGCGACAGACATTTTCGGAACGGAACCAGCTGCTTATGCAGAAACAATTATTGCTGAGCTGCCAAAAGAGAAGAAGCGGAATATCGCATTGTTTTTATTGGGAGTTACCGGGATGATCCTTGGTCCCGTCCTTATCATTCGTGGTCTACTGCTCCTTATTCTCTCGGCTTTTGCGGATGTCAATGAAGCTATACCTGTTATCACGACAAGCATTATTGGACTCTGTATCATCATTTATATTATTTTGGTGCTCACTTTCATCGTGAAACGAACTAGATCATCGTTAATTAATAACACATCCGTGGCGAAGAACTCACTATATACCGGATTATTTGCTGCGATTGGGATGGGGATTTTAGTATTAATCATCTATACGTTACCTGCGATTGGCCCAATAATCGAATTTCCTTGGTGGGCTTCGATAATAAGTGGTGTAGCCATTTGGTTGCTCGTCCGTTTTACAAAAGAAAAGACTTAATATGAATTTTAATGTACAATTCATACTCCGTTCATTTAACTAGCTTATACTATCTTTAGAAGATTGTTTGGAGGAGGAAAAAAATGAATGAAGTTTGGAGTAAACGACTTATCCGTTTTTCAGCTGTAATGGGATTAATTGGAGCCGTCTTAGGTTCACATATGGCAGGTGCTGGGTCACTAGCATTCCGTCCTGTTCACGCACATATTTTAGTAGTAGGTTGGCTTTCTGTTTTTGCATGGGGAATTTACTATAAAGCATACCGTGTCAAAGCGCATAAATTAATGGCTGCTCAAGGTTGGACAGGAATGATTGGCTCTGTAGGCCTATCTAGCGGTTTATGGTTACAATATTTACAACCTTTTGGCGATTCCAAGGCACTTATTTTACCAATTTACATCGGAGGCGGCGTTATTTTACTAATTAGCTTCTTCTTATTTATGATTATAACCTTTATAGGTGAGGAGAAAAAAGCGGCATAAATGTGAAAAGGTACTCTCCAGTAAGATGGAAAGTACCTTTTTTATTATGCGTTTTGAAGTGCTTCTTGAATGCTGTCCACCGTTATCTCTGTATGAGATGCATTCCACAACATTTCCTTGTCTTTTACTAAGAAAATCTGTGGTGATTGATGGCGAATCCCTAACTCTTCCTCAATTTGATTTGAGACAGGACGTGATTCACGTACTTTCACATAAAACGCTGCGTACTCTGCTTCGTTTTTTGCTAAAAATGTATTAAATTCGTCAAATGCATCTGCACTTATGGGACAAGTTGTACTTTGTTTAAAAAGCAATACTGGTTTTTCAACTGACGTTTCCCACACTTCATTCAGTTCATCTATTTCTACAAGTTCTTTTAAAGCCATCGATAAACCCTCCTACTTTTTTACTTACTTTTTACTTTATGGGGAATGACAAGCTTTCACAAGTTATTTGTTTCTGACAGAGAATGCATACATACCATTCATAATGAGTAAAATGATGCTTATCACAATCATCGAAAACAGTTGCGAATCACCTGATACAACAGAGTATAACGCAATGCCAATAATCGCGAAAAGAAACGCTGCATTTGCAAATTGATACACTTTGTATAATCCTTCTAACATAAGATATCTTTCGCCTTCATCAGAAATTTCCAATAGTTTTTTCGAATAATCTTCATCACTATGATCTGGTAAATCACGCTCTGGATAGGCCTTTTTCATTAAATGCATCATATAAGATGATAGTGTATAGCTTGCGATTGTCATGACAATCGCAATAGTAATAAGGATGAGACTAAGTTCGATCATAGCAAATGCAAGTGCCAAGACCGAAATTATCGCACCGGCATTCATACTGAAGGAATATTCATAAAACTTTTTGCTTAGTTTATCTTCTGCTTCGTCCTCCGCATCCCCTTCTAGTTCATTATTTATCAACTTATTAATATGCTTCGCAACAAAAAAGTTATAGATCCATGAAATAATCACAATAACAAACAAAGAAATCGTCACCATCGTAATCGGAAAACCTAACTTGGTAAATGGGATTAGTATAATAGCCCACACAATTAAAAAACCAATTACTCCACTAATTGTATATTGCTTTATCGCGTTCATATTATAATTCATCCTCCTCAAAGAAAAATATATTTTCAACAGGTTCCTCAAAAATACGAGAAATTCGTGTCGCTATAAGTAAAGACGGAATAAATTCCTCCCGCTCAATCAAACTAATCGTTTGCCGTGATACTTTTGCTAGCTTGGCAAGTTGTGTTTGATTTAAACCATCACGCGCGCGCAATTCTTTTAATCGACTCCTCACACCTCATCACCTCTAGAGAATATTATAACGTACATTGGTCAAATTGACAACTATATTTGTCAATTTTGATATTAAATTAGTCATTTATAAGTTTGTTATTAATAAACTTCCGATTAAAGCTCTTCGCTGAAAATCTGCACAAAAAAACCGCCTTACGATAGACGGTCCTTCTACTTATTCATCTTTTACTTCTGCTACTATTTCCTCTACTTCGTTACGGGATATTTTTTCTTTTCCTTCTTCCATTGCTTTTAACGTACGAATTGCTAATCGTAATGGTATTTTACAGAAAAGGCTAATCGTACGAGTATGAATATCTTTTAAATACGCCTCACCTTGTTGTAAGTTGTGTCGTGCATAATCAAACACATCATCTCGTGTCCAACCTTCTGGAATGAAACGTACACCACGTTCTGCGTAATCTTCATGTTGATTACGTAAAATATTAACTGCTTGTAAGCCACGTCCGAAACCTATTGCTAAATCTCGATCTGTTTCTGTACCATCGTACCATTTCCATATATCAGATAACAAGAGACCAACAAGTCCTGCTACATAATAAGTATAGTCATCTAAATCAGCTTTCGTATGAATGACCCAGTCCTTTTCAACCCAATCCGCCATCCCTCCAGCCATTTCTGCCGTATAGTCTCGTACTGTACGGTCGATTTCATCTGGACATACTTCTAGCCAGTCACCTAATCGCAAAGACACTTCAGGTAATTCTGCTTCATAAGGTGCAACTAATTGTTGATATGCCGCTGCATCAAAATCACCTGACGCTTCTAGAAGCTTTTCCGTTTCTTTCAACAAACGTACTTTCGTTACTGCATCTATTGTTTCATGGTCCTCAATTTCATCGACTGCACGCATACATAAATAAGCCGAACCGATAGTTAGCTTCAAAGTGCGCTTTAATAATGTAATTGGTATATAGAAAGTTCGACTCGTTTCTTTTAAAACATGCATCGCTTCTTTTTCTAACTTTGCTTGATTACTCAAATCCACGTTCCTCCCTACACTCGTTATTA
>JAPFCO010000441.1 GCA_026169505.1 Pseudogracilibacillus sp. | reverse complement strand
TTATCATTCCAATCGTGGACGTTCCAAGCCAAGCATTTGGATATAATGAAGAGTTAATCGGGATACATCAATCTTGTGCAGCGGCTGTAAATGCATATGCTACAGCAAGGATTGCAGGTCATTCTGTTATTTCGTTTATTCCTGGTAATGCAATTTCAGGGGCGTTTTTATCCCATGGCTTGCAATCGAATCGTCTAATTGCGTTACGTGACCCGGGTGTAAATGTCCATGTCATGTCTAAAAAATCAGCTGCATTAATTACACAGCGAACCTTAGAGGAATTAGAAGAAGTAACGAAGAAAGTTCCCGCAATGGCTTATGATGTCGAATCGTTTGAGACATTAGGAGCACTTCATTCGCTTTTAGATGGTGTTAATGCAGATATTCCAACTAATCAAGATAGAGAACTTATATATAGTGAGGTTAATGACGCTATTGAAGATGTGAGAAGTAGTGGAAAAACTGATTTAAGTGTTCGGATAACTAATTCAATTGCCCAAAACAATGGGCGCGTTACATCCATTTTAGTTAGGAAAAAGTTGGAGGAACAATGGAAATAAAAGCTCATGATCTAATTCAAATTAGATCAGATAATGATTTGATTTACCATACGACCGAACCAGATTGGGTAGATGGGTCTATTAAAAGGGCACCGTTTGTAGTCGTAAGACGTGCCCATTCGGAAGGTAATTGTATTCCAATTGGAATAAGAGGTATCAATCGAGACGAACGTTATGCAGCTTTTGTTAATGTAAATGACATAGTTGACATATATACACCTGAAAAAATTGTACAAGCAAGAGATTGGATTCATTGTGATAAGAAAATTTTCACTTATTTGGAACAGATTGAAACATTAATGGACGGTAAAAATATTGATTGGGGTCCTGTTGGGAGTGTGGGATTCGAATTAGTAAGTAAAGTACCAACTGTGAATGACAAAAGTGATATTGATATAATTATTCGTTATGCATCACAATTAACACTTGAATTGGCAAGAGAGATAATTAATAAATTGAAAAGGTTGCCTATACCTACAGACGTACAAGTAGAAACGCTAAAAGGATCCTTTTCATTACAAGAGTATGCCTTTTCTAAAGGGGAACCTATATTGTTTAAAACAAAAAATGGCCCATTATTAAAAAGTGTGAGTAAGAAAGAATAAATAATATGATATGAAAATGCTTATCCTCCGATTTATTATGTCGGGGGATGTTTTTTGTTTATGTTTCGGTGAATACTTCTTGCTTAAATTCATTCTAGAAACTTAACTGAAGTGTGTCTGTGAACCTATACTAGTAACATAGAAGTATTAAATAATTTGATAGCTTTTGCTAATACTAGGATAATAGACTATCTATATAAAGTGAGGTTGGTATTTTTGAAGAAGTATTTATTGTTTTTTTTAGTTCAGCTTAAATTTTATCTGCATGCGGATCCAGTGAATACAGAGAAGAAACTAATGCGGAGGATGTGGAACAAGAAGAAGTAAAACCTGAAGAAGATGTGGTAGTTCAGGTAGAAGAAATAGAGGAAAATAATAAATTAAAAGAACACGAACAAGATGATAGTGAAAACCTAGTAATAGATACCAGTATGTATGAATATTCTAAAGAAGTTGAAGTGACAGATGCTATTGATATAAATGAATATGTCTCTTTGATTATTAGAATGAATGACAATTTGGAAGAAGGCATGGCTTTTCAACACGCTTCCAATCAAACATATGAATTTTTATAACAAGATATTGTTGATAAAATACAAAAAGAGAATAAAGCGATCGGAACAATGATGCATTTGATCTTTTAACAAAGGTAATGCAAGAATTGAATCATCAGTTAAATAGGGAATAATCACTGTAAATTCAAGTAATATATTTTCAAGATCTGATATAGAGAAGGTAAGTTCAACCGGGAAGTGAAAGGATATAGTTTTGATTATTAATTTATTACATTTCCTTTCCAATTTCATATGTAGATGTTTTGTGTTTCAATCTAATCACTATCTTTTGGTGCATTACTTATGAAATGCATCCTTCAAACAAATTAAAAATAATTTACTCCATTAGCATTTCTAAATATACCATTATGATAAGATACCCATTCGAAAAAGTTCTCCAACAGCGTGGGCACGATTGGTTGCCCCGAGCTTTTGAATCGCTGTTTTTATGTATTGCTTAACCGTTGAATCACTGATTTCCATTTTATCGGCCATTTCTTTTATACTTTCTCCCCAAGAAAT
>JAPFCO010000277.1 GCA_026169505.1 Pseudogracilibacillus sp. | reverse complement strand
TCAATGTATTGTTTATCGTTTACAACGTCCAGTTGAAGAGCTCGCAATTGTTGCAGATAGTTTTCATATGAAACCGTTAATCCGTATTTTTCAATCGGCTGACCGTTATCATTTGTTAGGGTTAAATCGAGAGGAATTTACTTTGTTTGAAGGTACAAGGTATCATATTGAAAAAGTGGACCTTCATCCTAAGGTGCGTAATACCATTGAAGAAGCCGTTGGAGCAGAATATGAAGAGAAAAAGGTCACACCAACAGGAAGTGGACCACATGATCAAACAATGATGCATGGTTTTGGTAGTAAAAAGGATGTCATTCATAAAGTGACGGAGAAGTTTTTCCGTATCGTGGATGAAGAAGTATTAACACATTATTCTCGCCCAATGGAATTACCTTTATATCTTGTAGCATTAGATGAATATCATACAATGTTTCAAGATATAAGTAAAAATCCATGCTTAAAAGAAGAAGGAATTAAATTAGATTATCAAGCGCTGGAATTGACAGATCTAAAAGACAAGGCATGGGAAATACTGGAGCCAATTTATATCGAGAAAACGCATGCACTTGTGGAACAATTTGAAACGGCACGTTCTAAGGACGAAGGTTCGGATGATATTGCGCAAGTTGCACGAGCAGCAACAGAGGGTAGAGTTAGTCGAGTATTGTTGGAAGCGGATAGAATATATCCTGGACAAGTAGATACAGAAACAGGAACATTACGAGATGCGGATATAGACCACCCAGAAATAGATGATGTGTTAGATGATATTGCCGAGTTGGTGTTCAAACACAAAGGAGAAGTAGTCGTCATACCAAAAGAACGCATGCCATCAGAAACTGGAGTAGCAGCGATCTATCGATATTAATTTCTGTATATCTGTGAATATATAGGACGAGCATGAACAGTCAGCGTCCCTAAAAACATTAAAACAGGAAGTGCCCTAATTGATTGGCGACTGAATCAATATCATCATTGCCTAAATCGGCTACGTCGCTACAATCTGTAGTGGTGTAGCGATAGATCCGTATGATGAAATTGACTAAACTTCCTGTTTTTTTTCATGTTCACTTATCAACTTCTGAAGGAGATTGTTGTTTCTTTTTGCCGAGAATAAAATTCCATATATATTGGAAGGTCCCGACTTCATGTAGAATTTTCATAATAATAAATGTAAGTGGCCCAAGGACAATCCCGAGAACACCGACTAATTTAAAACCGATATACATCGTGAGTAATGTTAACAATGGGCTTATCCCAATACTGGACGACAAAATTTTAGGCTTAATTAACTGTCGTTGTAAAACAATTAATCCGTATAATATGGATAACCCGACACCAAGAAAGATATCTCCGGTTGAAAAGCTGTAAATGGCCCACGGACCAATGACAAGAATGGAGCCCAAGTACGGTAAGAAGTCCACAATCCAAATAATTAATGCAATTGTTAAAGCATGATCAACCCGCATAATGGATAAACCGATAAAGACTGTAACAGCAGAAATAAATGTTAATTTAAATTCTGCTTTTAAAAAGCCTAGTAATGCATTTTGTAATCCTTCATAAATTTGATTGATTTTAGAATGCACATGCTGTGGTATTCGTTTATTCATCGATAATACAACGCGTGTCCAATCCTTACTAATAAAAAAGGCTGCTAAAAGGGAAATAATAAAGATGGTTGCCATACTCGGGAGCTTTTTAATAATAAAATATAAGCCATTCCCTAAAGATTGTAATAAACTACTAAACGCATCTGTTAACTTCTCGCCCATGAATTGCATACTTTCTAATAAAGTACTTCTTTGACTAGGATCCAGATCACGAAATAACGCTAATAGACTTTCATACATTGGAGCAATTTTAGTTAAATAAACATCTTCCATATAGTCATTAAATGTACGATAATGTTCAGGTACGATGTTAGATAAATAAGTGAATCCAGATATAATTTCATTGACTAATAACGTAATTGCAGCAGAAATAACTGCTAAAATGATGATGATGGAGGTAAGTACAGCAAACCCTCGTGGCATTTTCGTTTTGACTTGTAACCAGTCAACGAGCGGATTTATTATTAATGCGATAAAAAATCCAATAATAAATGGAATAATTAATCTGCCAATAAAATAAACCGCAAAAATTCCAAGGACAACCGCAGCAATAACGAATAAAATCCGTAAACCTATATATAGGTACTTCCTATTCATACCGCACTTCCTCTCATTATTTCACTTCATTTTATTCTATCATATTATGTTTGACAAGTATTAACTGAACTATGGCAAAAGAATGACATGAAAAGAGTCTATTGTATAAGTACGAACTTAGAAATTGTCCTGTTCTCGGTCCTAGTCTTGCTAACAACCGTCCTAAAGAAAGTAACCACCTATCGAGTATGGTCAGTGATTCCAGTTGGCCCATCAGTATTATGATGATTAATATGATTATTTGCTTAAAAGAAATGGACAATAAAAAAACCTCCATGACTATCTTTATAGTCTGAAGGAAGATGGTTCATCTATTTAAGTGCAAGTCGGAGGGATTTCATGATGCCTAAATGAATACCTTCATGCCATGTCACGAATTGTAAGGAATCATCGACTGTATCTAATAGTGTTCCGTTTAAATCTCGTACTTTTGACACTTCATTGTCATATTTACCTGGAAAAAACGCTTCGATTCGTTTTTCTTGTTCTTGTAATGCTTCAATAATTTCTTGCTTGGATGGAACATTGTCTCCCCAGTCAGATGGGCGTGTACCATCAAGGAAAAGATCTAACCATTCTGGATGAACAATTTCATATTTATGATCTGCATCATGTAAGAAACCTTCAGCTTCTGCATAAATATGTCCAGCATTCCAACGGATTGTATTCGGCCAATTTTCAGGTTGTTCATCCCAGAGATTATCTTCTAACTTTGGGAGTAAAATGAGTGTGGACGTTCGATTGTATTTGAATAATTTCAGTGTTGATTTCATGAAAAAACAACTCCTCCATATTGTATTTTGTGTCATATCTATCCTACCATTTAATTATACTATACGTGAAAGCGCTTATCATGTTTTTTGTTTCAGTAGAGAAATGAAATACAATGCGTTCATTTTGTTCCTTCGAATCTATCATCTCAAAGGTTTGGAGAGAGGCTCATTCTTCGTCCAATTTGGCTCGGGTTGATAAATTATACGTAATAATAAATTAAATATAAAATACTCATTTTTGCTTTCTGAGTTATGTTATAGTTATGTTACGGGAGGAATGAAGGATGCATACGCGCTTACTACTTGTTGAGGATGACCCAGAGATTGCTAGAATTGTTCGGGATATGTTTGTTCGGGAAGGATATGAAGTCACTTGGGCGACAACTGGTTTAGAAGGATGGGAAGATTTTAAAGCGTCCCAATATGATTTAGCATTAATTGATATGATGTTACCAGAGATGGATGGCCTAACCCTCTGTCAGAACATTCGTTGGAATAGTGATATTCCCCTAGTTATTATTAGTGCCCGAAAAGAAGATGAAGATAAAATAAAAGGCCTTGATATTGGCGCAGATGATTATGTTGCGAAGCCATTTAGTTTAGAAGAGTTAAAAGCGCGCGTGGAATCTCAATTAAGACGGTGGAAACGATATAATAATGTTCCGAAAAATGCTCATACATCTGCATATAACGGTGAATTAGTAATATTTTGGGAACAAAACAAAGTGAAAATTGCTGAACAAGAAATTACGTTAACTGTAAAAGAATTTGACCTTCTACAAGTACTTGCACAAAATCCAGACCGAATTTTTTCAAAAGGAGAATTATTTGAACATGTTTGGCACCAAGTAGATAATGAAGGTTTACATACTGTAACAGTACATATTAAGTCATTGCGAGGAAAGTTAATGGATCCAGTGAAAAAGCCATTATTTATCCAAACTGTTTGGGGTAAAGGGTACCAATTTATAGGTGAGTTACTGTGAAAATTAAGACATGGCTCTTATTATCCTATTTAATTGTCATGGTTTTACCACTTGCATCTGCTTATTATTTGTTTGCTTCTACACTGAAATTACATAATGACGAGAAAGTAGAAGAGTATTACGAAGTGCATGAAGAGATTCAAAAGTTGAAACCAGTACTTCTAGAAAAAGATCTTTATGATCCAGAAACATCCAAGCAACAACTGGATGAGTGGACGAATGATCAAACAGCGATTAAGTTATTTAACAAAGATGGCTACACACTTTATTCATCGAAAGCTCACTCAAAACAACTGATGATTAAGAGAGACAATTTATATAAAAATTTATATGAATTACAACAAGGTTTACGGGCCTATACATACAAAGAACCCGTATTAGAAAATGGTAATGTAGTTGGGGTTTATGAAATTACGATCGCACGTGATGAATTTGTCGAGACTGTTGCGAATCGTAGCTTATTTGTTACGACAATATTTATCCTTTCTTTTATTGCAATTTATGTTGTCGTAGCTATCGTTGTACATAATCGATTAAATAAACGATTAACAGGTTTAATGAATGAGATGTCGGCATTTGCTAGTGGTTATACGTATCCGGAAACGAAGACAGTTAATGATGAAATAGGAGAGTTGAAAAGCCATTTTTATCATATGCGTCAGCAAATTACGGATGCACAAACAGCCATTAAAACGGAGCAAAAAGATAAAGAATTTATGGTTGCGGCGATTTCACATGATTTAAAAACGCCACTTACATCAATCAAAGCTTATGCGGAGGCTTTAGAATGCCCAAAGAATCTGACAAATGTAGAACGTGAGCAATATCGTCAAGTAATTATGGACAAGTCGGATTTTATGAAACAAATGTTAGATGATTTACTAACACATACATTATTGCAATCGCAAACGTATGAATTAGATACAGTAACGGTGGATGGAGAAGAGTTTTTTGACATGATTATTTCAGACTATGAGGCGCTTTGCGAAGAAAAGGAATTGATATTGACGACAGAAAATAGTGTGACAGAAGAATATAACGTAAATCCAAAACAGTTAATGCGCGTGGCAGATAATCTGATGATGAATGCGATTCAACATACACCACATAGTGGAACTGTGTGGCTTGGAACATTCTCCGCTGCAGAAAATATACCTATATGGTTATTTGATTATGTACAAAAAACATATCCATTTGATACAGCTGAGTATATGTATGTAGTCGTTCAAAATGAAGGATTAGGTATTGATGAAGCGAATAAGACATATTTATTTAATCCTTTATATCAAGTGGATCAGGCACGCAGTAAGAAAGATGCACATGGTACCGGCCTAGGTCTGTCTATATCGCAGATCATTATCGAAAAACATGGAGGAACGATTGAAGTATGTTCACAAATAAATCATGGGGCATGTTTCATTTGTGCAATACCTAAGAAAGAAAGGGGAACTTAGTTCGTGAAACAAAAGCATATCATCTTATTGGCCTGCATGATCATTATACTAGTCGGATGTACAGGGATGGAGCAATATTCACCAGAACAAGTCATGCAAAACGCTATCGCATCTGAATCAGAAGATATTCCATATTATGGAGTACAAACGATTACAATTACTGATCCAGAAGAAACATTTGACATGGAAGTAAAAGAATGGCGGAAAGGGGAGAAATCGCTAGAAGAAGTAACAGCGGACGGTGAGGTGATGGTGACATTGATGAATGGAAACAAGATTACAGTCTATGATCCACAAGCAAATACATTAATGGAAACAGAGTTTGACAACACGGATGAATTAACTTTTTCAGCAAAAGAAAGAATTGAAGAATTACTTGATATGGTTGGTGATACGCATTCAGTTGAAAAACAAGCAGATGAGAAAATTGCTGGGAGAGAAGCAATTCATCTAGTAGCTGAGAAAAACAAAGGTGAAAAATCACTTTATGGTAGACAAGAAATGTGGATCGATAAAGAAAATTGGCTCCTTTTAAAAACGACTTCTAATTCAGGAGATAGTCGAGTAACCCTTGAGTATACAACAATAGAAATGGATCCAAAGATGGATGACTCTGTATTTGAAATAGATGTACCGGACGATGTTATTGTCGAAGAATACGATGATGCTATGGAAGAAGTCATTACATTAGAAGAAGGAATTGAAAAGTTAGGAAGTCCGTTTATGTATATTAAAGATAAAGATGGACTGAAATTGGACGTGATAACTTCTTATGAAATTGCCGATGATCCTCTAATTGAACTAACGTATAACTTAGATGACTTACCATATATGAATCTTTCCATAATGTTATCAGACGATGAGATGGACTTAGAAGAGGATGAAGTAACGGAAACAATTTCCATACGTGGTGAAGAAGGGGAATATATTGAATTAGGTGAGATGCAAATGCTCTCCTGGGAAGAAGGAAAGATTGCTTACACCATTACATTTATTAACCCTAATATGACTTTAGATGAAGTCAAAGTACTTGTTGATGAGATGGAAGAAGTTCCCATAGAAAAAGAAGGAGTGGAATAGATGAGTAATGATATGTATGAAAACGAAGAAAACGAAGAAAACGAAGTAAATGTAGAAAAACCGTCTTTATTAGGAATGATTACCGATCCAAGAACACAGTTTGAACGTATTCGAATGAACCCGAAGATCTTGGTGCCGTTTATTATTATAACGGTTTTAACGGCTATAGGAATGTTATTTATGATGAGCCAAATAGATTTGATAGGTGATGATCCATACTTTAATAGTATGGGAGAAGAAGAGTTAATGTATATGACAATCTTCACCCAAATCACTTTTGTAATTACCGGACTGCTTACGCCAGCAATCTCTATTTTAATTAGTACGGTTGTTTATCTTATTATCGCAAAAATTGTTAAATCAGCAGTAAGTTTTAAACAGTTATTTTCGATGGCGACCTTTATTTATATTATTTCCGTTTTAAGTATATTTGTAAATGCGTTAGCGTTTTTAGCTATTTCTAATCCAGATCCGAATCTTCTCTTGACGAGTTTAAACTCGCTGGTGGAAGCAGAAGGGGCTTTAGGAGCATTTCTAGTATCTATTGAAATATTTACAATCTGGGGCATGATTTTAAGTGCAATTGGCTTACAAATTGTCGCTAAATTCTCTAAAGGCTTATCATGGGGGATTGTTATCGGTATCTTTGTTATTATTACTAGTTTTTCGATGGTTAGTATAGTCGTTACAGACATGCTTGGAGCGTTTTAATTTATGAAGAAAAAATGGATTATTATCGGTGTGATTGTTTTAGTAGTTTTATTGATCGGAATCAATATTTGGAAACAAAATAGCACAACAAATTTAGAAGTAGAAACAGCTACATTAAAAGAAGAAACAATGTCAGAGACGGTTATGACACCAGGAACATTAACATTGGAAGAAGAACAGTATATTTATTTTCAAGCGGAAAAAGGTGAAATAGACGAGATTTTGGTTGCAGAGGGTGATCAGGTTAGTGAAGGAGACAATTTACTTCGTTATGAGAACAAACAATTAGCGCTAGATAAACAACAAAATGATTTGCAAAGCCGTTCTGCTTTTTTAGAGTTAGAAAAATTGCGTAAAGAACATGAGGAAATAGATAAAGAAGTGGATAAAGATCCAGATAACGAGCTACTACAAGAAGAACATGACCAAATCAAATTACAAGAACAATTAACAAGTATCGAAGTAGAACAGGCGAATTTACAAAGTGAAACGATCGAATCGGAATTAGAAAGTTTAATCATCACATCCGATGTGGATGGTACTATTTTATCGGTCGATGCACAAGCTGGATCTGCAGGTGAGATGAGTGAACAGTCCATCATCCGCATAGGTTCACTCGATAATGTCATTGTAGAAGGAACGATTTCAGAATTTGATACATTAAATATTAAAAAGGACCAAAAGGTGAAACTAACATCCGATGCAGTACCTGATGAAGAGTGGGAAGGAAAAGTGACTTTTATCGGGGATTTACCGGAAGAAGATAGTAGCATGGGGATGGAAGTGGAAGATACAAGTGTGTTATATCCGATTCGAATCGAAGTAGAGGAAGATATTGAATTAAAGCCAGGTTTTAAAATGTTAATCGAGATTATTACAAATGAGGAGAAAGCGAAAACATTACCTATCGCAGCCGTGCAGCAAGAAGATGATGAGAATTATGTGTACATTGTCGAAGATGGCAAAGCAAAAAGGGTAGATGTAAAAGTTGGTTCAGTTGATACTGAAAAAATTGAAATTAAAGAAGGTATCGAAAAGGATGACCAAGTAATAATTACAAATATATCAGACGTATCTTCCGGGATGGAAGTGACGGTTAAATGATCCAACTGAAAAACGTTGTCAAAAGTTATCCAGTAGCTGGTGATAACCTTGTCGTATTAAAAGACATCGACTTATCCATTACACAAGGAGAATTTGTTGCGATTATGGGGCCATCTGGTTCAGGAAAGTCGACGTTAATGAATATTATCGGATGTTTAGATAAACCGACAACAGGTGAGTATTTTTTAAATCAAAAATTAGTTTCACATTATGATGAGAAGGAATTAGCGCAAGTCCGTAATCAGTCAGTTGGTTTTGTGTTTCAACAATTTCAATTATTGCCCCGTTTAACGGCACTGCAAAATGTTGAACTACCAATGATCTATGCAGGGATAGGGAAGAAAGAACGAATACAACGTGCAGAAGAGGCATTAGATAAAGTTGATTTGAAAGATCGGATGACACATTTACCGAATGAATTATCGGGTGGTCAAAAGCAACGTGTAGCGATTGCACGATCGATCGTAAATGAACCGAGTATTATTTTAGCAGATGAACCAACAGGCGCGCTAGATTCTAAGACAGGTGTACAAATTATGGAAATGTTTACTCTTTTAAATCAAGAGGGAACGACAGTGATTTTAGTGACACATGAAGCAGAAGTTGCTAGTTATGCAGCCCGTACGGTATTTGTTCGTGATGGGAAACTCACTACCGCCGATGAAGTTGTCGGACAAGAAGCATTAGAAAAACTAGTAGCATCAGATGAATCAACTGTTTCAGTAACAAAATCGGAGCAAGATCCTTCTATATCAACACCTGCTTCATCTGGATTAACCGATTTGTCAGATGTTTTCGAATCGAAAGAAAGAGAAGGAGAAGAGGAGGCGAAAAGGTGAGTGTATTAGAAAATGTTAAAATGGCCTTCTCCTCTCTTTTTGCCCATAAAATGCGTTCGATTTTAACGATGTTAGGAATCATTATCGGTGTCGGATCTGTCATTGCTGTTGTAGCAATTGGTCAGGGAGGAGAAGCCGTATTAAAATCGATGTTTTCTGGAGAATCGAATACGGTTGAATTGTATTATATGCCTTCAGACGAAGAGATTGAAGCAAATCCATCTCTCTTATATGAAGATGCGTTTACTCAAGCAGATATCGATGTCATTGAGTCGATTCCTGAAGTAGAAAAAGTAGTTGCTACAAGTACAGAATCGACGAGTGTTCGGTATCAACAGGAAGCAACAGAAAGTATGGTAACGGGAGTCAATCAAGCATATCTGGATGTGCAAGGTTTAGAAGTGGATGCAGGTAGGAATCTTTTGGCATCAGACTTCCTTGGAGGCTCACGGGCTGCGGTTGTTAGTGAAAGTATCAAAGACGAATTATTAGAAGATGGCGAAGACTTAGAGGCTAACGAACTATTAGGTATGATCATCTATATGAATAATCAACCAGTCGAAATTGTCGGTGTACAGGAAGCGGAAGATAGCTTCTTCGATTTGGGAATGAACATGGTATATGTTCCGATAAAAACGTGGCAATCCGTCTTTGCTGATACATCAATAACAGAAGTGTCGATCAAAGCGGAAGGACCTGATGAATTAGAAATTGCCGGTGAAAAGGCCGCCGATATGTTGAATCAATTACATGAAAAAGATGATGCATATCAAATTTTGAATATGGAAGAAATTGCAGACGGCATCGGAAAAGTAACTCGAATCATGACAATCATCATTAGTAGTATTGCAGGAGTATCATTATTAGTCGGTGGAATTGGTGTAATGAATATTATGCTGGTTTCAGTAACAGAAAGAACTCGTGAAATTGGCGTTCGGATGTCTTTAGGAGCAACACGAGGACAAATATTGTTTCAGTTTTTAATCGAGGCAATGACATTAACATTAGTTGGTGGTTTAATTGGTATGGCATTAGGTTCAGGTACAGCGCTAATCGTATCCCATTTTGCTGGTTGGCAGCCACTTGTGTCCTTACCAGTGATTATCGGTGGAATTTTATTCTCTATGTTGATCGGAATAATTTTCGGACTATTACCAGCGAATAAAGCTTCACGCTTGGATCCAATTGAGTCATTACGATATGAATAATCGATTAGGTAGGAGAGAGGGATAGTTTCTTTCCTACCTTTTTTACGAGTTACTGTGCCAGGTTGGAGAATGCATATGAGCAATTAACCGTTGGAGATGAGTGATAAAAAGTTCGTATGAGCAAAGGCAAAGGAGATGGAGCAAAAAGGTTGATGTTGAGCAAGTCAAAAGCAATGGGTGTAGAAGGGTTTTAACTGACTCACTGTAATCTCCGTATCGCATTGTAATTTTGAATTAATAATCTAAAAAGATATGAAAAAATGGATCACCAAATATGCACGTATGATAATATTAATCTTATATAAAGCATAAACTTTGAACGGGAAGCAACTGTAAGGATGATGGGAAGTCTTGTACATTAAATTTGTCATTGGAGGAATGGAAATGACTGAAATGTCAGGTGGACAAATCGTTGTGGAAGTTTTGCAAAAAGAACAGGTAGAAAAGGCATTCTGTGTTCCGGGTGAAAGTTATTTAGGTGTTATCGATAGTTTGTATCAACATCCTAAGATTCAATTAATCGCTACACGACATGAAAGTGGAGCCTCATTTATGGCGGAAGCATACGCGAAAGCAACTGGGAAAGTAGGAGTCTGCATGGCAACTAGAGGACCAGGTGCTACGAATCTATCTATTGGCTTACATACTGCAATGCAAGATTCCACACCTGTTGTTGCATTAATTGGTCAAGTGGAACGTCCCTTTCTAGGCAAAGAAGCTTTTCAAGAAGTCGACTTTACAGCTTATTTCCGTCATTTATGTAAATGGACAGTGGAAATTGATTCAGTTGAACGAATCCCAGAATTATTGCATCAAGCATTTTTCACGGCAAAATCTGGACGCCCAGGCCCAGTCGTAGTTTCTCTCCCACATGATATGTTAGAAGATATGACGACGTATGAAGGAAGTAAAATGATAACTTATCATAAGCCTGCTGTTCATAAAGAAGTGGTACGACAGGTACTAGAGAAAATAAAGCAAGCCGAGAAGCCGTTTATAATTGCTGGTGGTGGCGTGATTTTAAGTGAAGCAGAAGAGAAACTACGAACATTTGCAGAACAATTACAAATTCCCATAGCTTCCGCATTTAGACGCTTTAATGTCTTACCAAATGAACATCCCAATTATGCCGGTTGGCTCGGATTTGGGGCAAATCCAGCTTTGATCACAGCGATCCAAGCTGCCGACGTTGTTCTTGTGATGGGAACAAGATTATCTCAAGTGACAAGTCAAGATTATACATTATTAAAAGCACAAGAGCAGACGGTTATCCAAATTGATATCGCCTCATCTTCAATTGGAAAATCTTTTGCAGTAAATATAGGTATTGTTTCCGATATGAAAAACTTCTTGCAAACCGCTTTAGCTTTACTAGAGAATCAAGCTGCTATCACTAATGCTACACATATTAAGACATTGCATGATCAATATTTACAAGATTCCACCATTCCATCTGTTAAAGGAAATACATCATTTACTGAATTAAATAGTGTGATGAATGATATCATCGATTTAGTCCCAGAAAATAGTGTGATCACAAGTGATGCAGGGAATTTTTATGGCTGGTTAGCTAGATATTTTAAGTTTTCTAAGACGAAGCGGTATATTGGTCCAACTTCTGGAGCGATGGGGTATGGCTTTCCAGCAGCTTTAGGTGTAAAAATAGGATGTCCGAGTCAAACAGTCATTTCATTTTCAGGTGATGGAGGATTCACGATGACAATGCAAGAATTGGAAACCGCTGCTCGTGAGCAAATTCAAGTGATTGCAATTGTAGTGAATAACAATATGTACGGTACGATTCGTGCACATCAGGAAAAACAATTTCCTAATCGTGTGATGGCAACGACGTTAACGAATCCAAGTTTCTCAGAAATGGCTAAATTATACGGATGTGATGGGGTAACAGTAACAGATAATGCATCATTTCGAACAGCTTTTGAACTCGCAATGCAAAGCAAAGTACCGTATGTTATTGAGGTGCAAACAGACCCAAATATCTTATCAGTTACAGATACGGAATGATTAAGTAGGCGAGACTTATGTAATGGCTCTCCGCAAAGTTGCAACAAAACAACAAATAGTACGTAAGAAATGTAAAATATATTTTAGAGGTACTATTAGTTTAAATATTGGTTATTTTATTGTAGGCACCACAGGTTGAACGATTGGCTTTGTAATAGGAGGGGGCCTTGGTACATCAATAGTTCAACAACTTGAAAAAGGTTGATATTAGCTCCACATTAATGATTGCAAAGCTAATCGAGCGTGATTTTGAAAATAGCGCAAAAGGATAATGTTTTTAATGAAGGTGGTAAAATGAGTAAAAAAATATTTAACACAATTGGATGGATGATACTTGTGGGAATGGGTATCTCGTGGATTTGGATTGGTTATTCAAGTTGGTACTTATTATTACTCCCAGTGGCGTACATTTCTTTTTCAATTAACGATGGAAGTATAAAAAAACTAGCAAAAACAAAACAGATGTCCATATTACAAGTAATCCTAATCTTAATTGCATTTGTTGTATCGGTGGCTATCGTGTTTGGCCTTATTCAATTGGCTAGTTACTTGATAAACGATATATTACATTTAACTGGGGGGATAAAGACACTTAGCGTGATGATCGCTATCATTCTTTCATTATACCCCGTTAAATTTACTTTTGGCAGTGTTGTTTATAAAGTAATGGACTCTGTAAGATAAAAGGAATGCCAGATCGGAAAGACGGATGTAATTCCACAGGGAGCAGTTGTCGAAAAGCATTATGCTTATTTTAAGCTCTGGTCTTTATTTCAGGCATTTAGAAAAAACTAAAAAGAAAAGGAAGCTTACAATTCTTGAATTTACAATATACATCATGATACAAATTGCTTGGGTCTTTTTTGCAATAAGTTTAAAAGAAGAAATGTAATAAATAGTGTGTTCTGATATAAAACAATCCTAATATGAAAAGTGTTCATAACGGATGTTTCAAATGAATGGGCTTCGGCTATACTTGTAATAAAAGGAGGCTTTCTAATGGGAATGGTCACGGTAACTGGTGCAATCATAATTTTAGTAGGCTGGTTTTCCCTTGTTGAATTTGATAGTTTCTCCGAGTCCAAACGGCAACAAGTTATAAAGAAAATAAAGGGAAGTCCTGCTTATATCCTTCTAATCGCTTTAATGCCTCTTGGTATTATCATCAATACGTTAGGGAGCTTTTTCGCCTCTATTTGGATGGTTATTATAGGTGCATCATTAATCTTCCTACAAGGTATTATCGTGTCACTCTTGTTCTGGAATCGAAAACGCTGGAAAAGTATCACATTACTTGTCACTA
The DNA here is from genome assembly GCA_026169505.1 of Pseudogracilibacillus sp. Taxonomy (GTDB): domain Bacteria; phylum Bacillota; class Bacilli; order Bacillales; family Amphibacillaceae; genus Pseudogracilibacillus. The sequence goes on along the minus strand of JAPFCO010000277.1, from coordinate 9,136 downwards.
TTGTACTATTAGGAGTTTTTATCTACATTCCGTTATTTATTCGCTAACATAATAAACGGGTGCCAAATCATTTGTGATTCGGTACCCGTTTTTATGTGATTTGCTTGTTAATATCTTTTTTGAAAAATTGTAAAAGCATCAGGTATTATTTATGGTTTCTAATTGTAGTAATTTCTCCTTCACATCGATACCTGCACGAAATCCTGCTAGTCCACCATTTTTTGCAACGATGCGGTGACAGGGAATAATAAATAGAAGCGGATTAGCACCTATTGCAGTACCAACAGCTCGTATAGCGTTAGGTCGACCAATCTGTTCCGCTACCTGAGAATAATTCCTCGTTTCTCCGTATGGTATTTTAGCTGAAGCCTGCCAAACAGCTTGTTGAAAATCTGTTCCAATTAAATCTTTTTCAATTGTAAATGTTTGACTTTCACCTAGGATATATTGTGTAAGTTCAGAAGTTGCTGATTGCAAATGTGCGCTAGATTGTACAAGATGAGCTGATGGTATTTTCTTGCTTACCCATTTTTCTAACTCATCAAAAGGCTGGTTAGGTGAACCGACATAGCAAATGCCACGCTCTGTCGCAGCTAGGTAGATTTTCCAATCTCTAACAGTAAAAACAGTCCAATATACATTTGTTTGGTTGTTAGTCATTACATTATCTCCTTAGTCGATAATTTCCCATCTATTATCTACAGCTAACTCACGTAACTTTTCATCAGGACGAACGGCAATAGGATTTCCTACTAAATTCATGACAGATAAATCAGAATAACTGTCCCCATAAGCATAGCTGTTTTTCCAATCAATTTCTTTTCCTTTTATAGCGTCATGAACGACGACCTTTTTTCGCACATCCTGAATATGATATATTTCACTATTTCGTTGGAATGTATCATGTTTAATTGGCACATCGGTACCGATAATTAGATCTACTGGTAAATCTTTCACCGTTGCCTCTAAAATGGGTGTGAATGCACCAGAAACAATCATTGTATAAAACCCACTATTGGCATGGTCTTTTAAGCGTCGGGTAATCTCTGAATTAAATCCATCCATCATTTCTACTGCAATTTCGTTGAAGAATGTATTTATTTCCTCTTCGGAAAGACCAGATAAAGCATTTAGATATTTCTTCATCAAATTTTCTTTCATTTTCCCTTCCGGATAAAGCTTTGCCTTATAACTTAAGTAAGGAGCAAGAATGGATAAATAAAACTTTCTGTGTCGTGCTCCATACTTTGGATGCTGCTTTAAATGTTCCATAAACAAATTAAATGTTTCATCTTTGTATAACGTTCCATCAAAATCAAAAATCGCTAACTTCATATTATCACCGGTTCTGTAGTATTTTATATCTATATATATTATAGCAATGATCAAAGGCGAAAGAAATGGATGTAAAAATAAATTATATTACAGTTTAGAGAGACAATAAAATGACTATATTTTAATGAATAAATATAAGGGAAAGAATCAAGAATTTAGTAACAATCCTTTTATTGGAACGGGAAATACTGGGGATTGGGTGGAGTTGTTATGTTGAAGTTAGAACAAACAATCATAAAACAACTTAACCTATTAATCTCTGAAAAAAACGTGCGTAAAACATCCTCCTATAAGTAGTTGATTTTTTGATCAATCAATTTACTCATAGGAGATGTGTTACCCTTTAGAACACATTGAATTTATTCCTACTCCACAAACCCAATCTCATGTCTAAACTGTCCATCCGCATCGACAATCGTATAGTTCAAAATATCTTCATTTACAGGAACCAATTTAGAACGATAGTTTGTTGGGAATACTGGGATTTCTTCCACCATAAATTCTTGCCATTCTTTGTACACTTCTTGACGGTATTCTAGATCGAAAGCTTCGTCAGATATACCATCAGCTAATAAACGATCGTTTTCTTCATTTTCATAACGAGGGAAGTTGAACATTGCATCTGATCCATAAAGTCCGGCAGGGTCAACGTCATCACCCATACTCCATGCACCCATATAGATGTCTACATCAGGATCATCATTACCACCATCACCCACACGGTCATAGAAAGTGTTGAATTCTTGCAAACGTCCATCTAATAATTCAACCTTAATTCCTACCGCTTCCCAAGCCTGTATATAGTAATTAGCAAGTGGCTCAGCAACATCTCCACCAGACATGGAAGCTAAGTTTAATGTTAGCTCATCTCCGTCTTGATTTTCTCTGATACCATCGCCATCAACATCTTCATAGCCAGCTTCATCTAAAATTTCATTTGCTTTATCTGGATCATATGTTGGTGTTTCAATGGTATCATCGTGAAAGTCAGGGTGCGTTGGAATGATTAATGTTGTACCATTCCAACGAAAACCATCGTAGAATCTTTCTCCAACAGCATCATTATCTACCGCATACCACATCGCTCTACGTAATTCTACATCACCTACTTTAGATTCTTCAGGTTGATAGTCCACGCGCCCGTTTTCATCATCCCACGTACCTAACTTGAACCCAATATATGTGTAAGATTCATCAATTTTACCTAGGAAGTTATAGCCTGTTAAATCTTGATTATCCTTATATAGGTCCGTGTTAAATGCATCAACCGCATCGATATTACCTGACTCTAATTCATTTGCAATAACAGTAGGGTCAACCACTCGGAGAACGACTTCATCTAATTTTGGTTCACCTTGCCAGTAGTCTTCAAATTTAGAATAAGTGACTGATTCACCAGGTGTAATGCTATCGACCTTAAATGGTCCAATCCCAATCGGTTCTTTACGAATCTCGTCAGATTCAGACATATCGGCTACTTCGATGTCTTCAAACACATGCTTTGGCATCGCATAAGGCCACACTCCACCAGCTAATAAGGAGGGAGTAGGGGACGCATACGTAATTTCTAATGTCTTATCATCAATTACTTCTATACCTGAAATTGAATCGGCTTCACCAGCATGATATTCTTCCATGCCTTCAATAATGGTAAAATCAGATCCATAACGAATACCGTCATAATCGGGATGTCCAATCACTTCATAGGAGAACGCCCAGTCTTCTGCTGTTACTTCTTCACCATCATGCCATTTCACATCATCTTTAATCGTAAAAGTCCAAACTTTATGGTCATCACTAAATTCAAAAGTTGCCGCACCATCTTGTGTATACTGATAGTTTTCGTCAATATCTAATAGACTTTCATCAAACCAGTCTAAGACTTGCTTATCAGGGTCACCACCGTAAAAGTTCCAATTTAAAAGCCCTTCAAATGCAGTATCTGATACTAAACCAAAGTTTAATGTTCCGCCATCTCCTACATCTCCCTCTTCTCCACGATCCGGGAAGTCATCAATATCAAAGAGTTCTTGCTCATCATCACTGTCTTGCTCTTCTGTATCACCATCATCTGCAGGACCTTCATCATTTGCTTGCTCGTCATCTCCACCACATGCTGCTAATACTAAAGCCAACATGAACAAGAGTGCTAACGTTAGCAATCTAATTTGTGATCGTTTCATACAATTTCTCCCCTTTTTTTATAAAATATATTCTATTGACCTTTAATCTGTCAGATAGCTGTGAATAAGCCTATTCACCTCCTTTAAAATAGTTATGAATAACTTCTCTTATCCCCTTCTTTGTCTAGCATCTGTTGCACGCTTTAACGCCTCTCCAACATTTCGTACTGCTAGCATTAATAGTAATATTAATAATGCTGCTGGTAACCAGACCCACCAACGATGTTCTAGCACTTGGGGGTTTCGTGCATATCCTAATAAAGTACCAAGACTTGGTGTTGTTTCTGGAAATCCAAAGCCTAAGAAAGAAAGTCCAGATTCTATTCCAATATTCGCTGCTAAATTCAATGTTAGTGTAACAACGATAAGCGAACTTAAATTAGGAATTAGTTGTGTAAAAATAATTTTAAAATGAGAGGAACCTAGTGTTTTAGAAGCTTGTATATAATCTAATTCAGCTTCTTGAAGTGCCCGTGATCTAATGAGTCGTGTAATTCCCATCCACAAAAACACCGTCATAATAAGTGAGAAACTTAATACACTGTATTTAGGAATAATAGCAACAAAAACAATGACAACCATCAAGAATGGCAATACCATAAAGAAATCAACTATTCTCATTAAAATATTGTCGACCATTCCGCCAAAGTATCCAGCAACAACACCGATAACAATTCCGATGAATCCACTCATCACGGTTACTAAGATTCCAATGGAGAGTGAATTTCTAGCACCAATAATTAATTGTCCAAAAACATCACGTCCACCATAGTCCGTTCCTAACCAAAATTCATTGGAAGGGGGTTCGAAAATTGCAAATAAGTCGACCGTAACAATTTGATCTTTATCTAAAAATATGGAAATACCATATACAAAAGTGGCAACTAATAACAAAAAGATGAGTGACACCAATGCTAATTTATCACGGGCTATTTCTCTCCAAATCACTGTAAATCCTGTTGGATGAGCTTTTTTTGTATCTTCATCGATATCAGTTATCGTTTCTATTTGTTTTGGTTCCATTTATTTCACCTCTTTCGTTTTATCTATTTAATCCGTATTCTAGGGTCGATAATGCTTAAGACAATATCTGAAATTAACGTTCCGATGATTGTTGCGACCCCTAATACGAGTACACAGGCTGTAACAACGGAATAATCTCGTAAGTTAATCGATTCTAAAAATAAATTCCCCATCCCTGGATAACTGAAAATAGATTCAACAAAGATAGAACCACCGATTAAAGCTGCTAATTCATAACCGAAAAAGGCAGCAATTGGTAATAAAGCATTCCTGAAAATATGTCGATTATAAATGCGGTTTTCATTTGCTCCTTTTGCTTTAGCGGTAAGAACGAAATCTTTTTGTTTTGTATCAACAATTTCATTTCGTAAATATTGAACGGTACCAACTGTTGCTATGAGAGCCATTGAAAAGGCAGGCAATAACAAATAATGTAATTTACTTAATACATATTCAAATGTACCCGGGGTTAGTCCAGGTTTTACACTTCCTCCAGTAGGAGCGATACCTAAATAAAAACCAAAAAACCAAACCATTAATAAAGCAAAAATAAAAATTGGCATCGCAAATCCGATATAAGTATATCCCGTGATTGCTTGATCAATGAATCGATTATTATATCTTCCACTAATAATTCCTAATGGAATAGCGATAATATAAGTAATAATAAGTGCTACGAACGATAACCAAAAAGTATTTAATAATCGTTGCCCTAAAAGTTCGGTGACAGGTAGTTTATGTCGAAAAGACTTTCCGAAATCACCTTGAACGACACCACCCACCCAACGCGTATATTGTTCATACCATGGATCATTCCAACCCATTTCCTCCCGTTTTTTTTCCATTTGTACCGGGTCCATACTAGGATCAACATTGCCTGTTAATGCATCTCCAGGCATGAACTTTGCCATCACAAAGACGAGAACACTAAGTAGAATAAGCTGAGGTATCATGATTAATAAACGTCTAACAATAAATTTCCACATTTTTACCCCTCCAGCCTTGGTAATGCAACTAAATGTGAATCAGAAATAGGTTGTAGTGGGAAAGCTAAACCTTCTTCATCAAAGTAGTCATGATAATGTTCTTTATATTCTTTGTTCACATCAGCCCGTAGTTGATTTTGCTTTTCTCTGTTTTTAGGGTTGATGTCTGGTATAGCTGATACTAGCCTTTTAGTATAAATATGCTGTGGATGATGAAAGATGTCTTCTGTAGATCCTTCTTCTACAAATCGACCTTTATACATAATGCCAACTCGATCACATATATGACGAATCACTCCAAGATCATGTCCGATAAAGATATAAGTTAATCCGAGTTCCTTTTGAATGTCTTGCATAAAATTCAATACTTGCGCTTGTACAGACACATCTAAGGCAGAAACAGGTTCATCTGCGATAATGAATTTAGGTTTTAATGCAATTGCTCTTGCAATACCAATACGCTGTCTTTGTCCTCCAGAAAATTGATGAGGATATTTATACATGCTGTCACGAGTTAACCCAACCAATTCTAATAGCTCATGTATGCGCTTACTTTCGTTAGGTTTAGATAATTGCTCAAAGTTACGAATAGGTTCTAGCAGAATATCATACACTCGTTTACGTGGATTTAGAGAAGAGTATGGATCTTGGAAAATCATCTGTACCTCTTTTCGAAAGTCTGCTCTTTTCCCACGATCATGTGTGACATCATTTCCATTAAAAGTAACTTTACCTGTTGTTATTTTATTTAACCCAATAATCGCTCTTCCAGTCGTTGTCTTGCCTGATCCAGATTCTCCAACTAAACCATAGGTTTTCCCTTCTTCTAAGGAAAAGGAGATGCCATCTACTGCATGTACATGATCAACTGTACGTCCGAAAACTCCACCTTTTACTGGAAAATGGACTTTTAAATCTTCTACTTTAAGATAGGACATGTGCTCCATCCTCCTTTAGTCCATGTAAATTGAAATTCTTATAACATGTACAACGAACAAAGTGATCAGTTTCCACTTCATGGAGGGTTGGATTTGCTTCATGTTCTGATTCGGGTACCCATGGAATTCTTGCTTTAAACCGACATCCTGTGCGAGGTAAGTTTTTTAAGGATGGGACAATTCCTTGGATGACATGTAATTTTGATTTAGGCTCTACATTAGATGGGATAGAATGTAATAATGATTTCGTATAAGGGTGTAATGGATTTTCGAACAATGTTTCAATGTCGGTCATTTCAACAATTTGCCCGGCATACATCACAGCAACACGGTCAGCCATTTCCGCAACAACTCCTAAGTCATGCGTAATTAAAATGATGCCTGCTTCCATATCATTTTTAAGTGTATTCATTAATTGCAAAATTTGCGATTGAATCGTGGCATCTAAGGCAGTTGTTGGCTCATCTGCGATTAATACTTCCGGTTCATTTGCAATAGCAATGGCAATGATTACTCGTTGCCTCATTCCGCCAGAGAGTTCATGTGGATACTGTTCATACGTTCTTTGAGGATTGGTAATTCCTACCTCATTAAGTAAATTCAGTACTTTTTGTTTTCTAGCTTGTTTATTGATGGATTTCTGGTGTAATAAGATGACTTCCGCAATTTGATCGCCAATTCTCATTAATGGATTTAATGCAGTTAGTGGATCTTGAAAAATCATCCCGATTTGATGACCCCGTAGTTTATTAAATGTTGCATTTGAGATAGTAGCAAGATCCTGCCCTTTAAACATAATATTCCCCTCGATTTTTGCTTGCCGATGTAAACCCATAATTGAGAAAGCTAGTGCGCTTTTCCCACAGCCTGATTCACCAACAATTGCGAGCACTTCATTCTTATGTAATGTCAACGATACGTCGTCTACCGCCGCGTAATAATCGTCATTTATTTTAAAAGATGTTCGTACATGATTTATTTCCAAAACTGGATTCGTCATTTTGTGTACCCTCCTTTAATCAATCTTATAATACGGATTTATTGCTACACAGCTACAACATATAGTTTCACTGTGTCTTTGTTACTACATTCTGTAAGGTCGTAGCTCTTATTTGTTATTATGAAGTTGATTCTCTTTATATACTGATTATTGCGAAATCTTATGTGATGACATTGCGATGTCACCAATTATGCGAGCAAGGTAGAATTCGAAATGAATAGTGACTCATTTTTAATCGATATGAAATAAGATGTGCTTCAACATGTGATCGCTTACTCTAAAGTTAGCTCATTTGATTGATTCTGCCCATTTACTTGAAAGATTCTATAAAAAGAGTGGAAGAACTTTAGTGTCATTCCTACAAAATATAATGTTACGAACATGTTACAATAAATGAAATCAATGTCAAGGTTGCCTGTTAAAGTGGTAAAGTAGTAGAAAGTAAGATATTATGACTATGTCTGGTTTTTAAGCGGCAATTTCTCAAGAAATAATTTAATTTAAAATTGCTTCAGTTAATTGTTTCTTTACAACTTTTTTAAGATATAATTGCGGATAAATGGTATATTAAATTATTAGAAAAATATAGATAATAACATAAGGGGGCACGAGCATGCTATTCAATGCGGTAGTAGTGAGTGTGTTAGTGATGGTTATATTAAGTTTATTACGGGTGAATGTTATTTTTGCACTTATTATTGCAGCTTTAACAGCAGGTCTACTTTCAGGAATGAGTTTACCAGATTCGGTTGCTGTCATGATCTCTGGAATGGGAGGACAATCTGAAACAGCGTTAAGTTATATTTTACTAGGTATATTTGCTGTAATGATTGGATTATCAGGAATTACATCCGTTTTAGTAAATATAATGTTAAAAATTTTTTCAGGGAAAAAGTTACTTCTAGTATTTTCCCTAGCAGCAATTGCGTGCTTATCACAGAACGTAATTCCAGTACATATTGCATTTATTCCGATTTTAATTCCACCGTTACTTATCTTATTTGATAAGCTGAAACTAGATCGTCGTGCAGTAGCAAGTGCTTTGACATTTGGACTTAAGTTTCCTTATATTACATTTCCAGTAGGGTTTGGACTTATCTTCCAAGGGATTATTCGTGACGAAATGACGAAAAACGGCATTGAAATTACATTAAAAGAAGTAACAACTTCAATGATTTTCCCAGGTATTGCAATGGTCGTTGGATTATTGATTGCACTTTTAATTACTTATCGTAAAGATCGATTGCCTAAGGAGTCTATTACTCAATCTGAACTTCCAGAAGTCGATATGGCAGATGCAATTACAGAAAAAGGGGATGTCAGATGGAGAATGTCCCATTCTTATACAGTTATTGCAATAATCGTCGCGCTCGTCGTTCAACTCACGACGGAGACATTAGTACTTGGGGCTATGGCGGGAATTATTATCATGTTCTTATTCCGAGTAATCAAAATGTATGAAGGTGAACGTGTTGTTCATGAAGGAATTGGCATGATGGGAATGATCGCATTTGTGATGCTTGTTGCATCAGGATATGCGACAGTATTAACAGAATCTGGAGCAGTGAATGAATTAGTTGAAGCAACGTTAAAAATCACTGGAGAGAGCCATTTATCGGTAGCATTCTTTTTATTAGCAGTCGGGTTATTAATTACAATGGGAATTGGAAC
>JAPFCO010000373.1 GCA_026169505.1 Pseudogracilibacillus sp. | reverse complement strand
GCAGGTAGGCAGGTATTTATTTGATGTTGATGAATAATTCGTCCATCTCAGGTATCGTATCAATTAATCCATATTCATGAAGCCATGTCGCGGTTTCAGACCAAGATGTTTCATCTTGTGAACCAAAACCTTCGTCAGACGTCATTTTTGGTAATAGAATTGCCATGCTCTCAGCTTCAACTGCTTTATCTAATGGGAAATTAGCCTCATCTTGGTAATCAAGTAAAATTTGCAAGGCTTCTTCATTATTTTCTTCCATAAAATCAAAGCCTTTTCTTGCTGCATGCCAAAAAGCTTCGATATGTTCTTGCTCTTCTTCCCACGTTGTTTCGCTAGCGACCGCAACCACTTCATGGTAGCCAGGCACACCATAGTCAATAGGGTTGATAAAATCAACTTCATGTCCTTCATGACGTAAAGAAGGTACTTCATGATTGACAAACATTCCACTAACAGCATCTACTTGTTCAGAGATTAAAGAAGGCCCTAATTCAAACTCTACATTAATCATTTCGACATCCTCGTAATTTCCACCATCATGTTCCACCATCGTTTTGATTAAGGCTTCGTTAATTGGAATACCTGGGTAGCCAACTTTTTTATCTGAAAGTTCTTTAGGTGATACAATAGGGTCATCGCTACGAAACACGAGATGATTCAACGGTTCCCGAACAATAGAGGCAACAGCTATAATTGGGATATCCTCATTCGCTTTAGCCATAATCACGTCTGGTTGGTAGTATAGGCCCATCGTCACCTTCCCAGAAGCTGCTAATGTTAGTGGGTCGGTAGGGTTAGCAGGGAATTGAAAATCAACCTCTAATCCTTCTTCAGCAAAATACCCTTTTTCTTGAGCGACATATAAATAACTATGTACCGCATTAGGATACCAATCTAACATTAACGTTAGATCATGTAATTCGTCTTCGTTACTAGATGTCTTTCCACATGCAGTAAGGATCAATAGGAATGCGATTGTTGTTAGTAATAAGGATAATTTTTTCACTTATCATCTTCTCCATTTCAACAGGTAATTTTCTAATAAAATAACGATCATAAATAAACTAATGCCGATAGCTGATAACAAAACAATTGGAGCAAAGACACCAGCCCCATCAAATTGAGTCATCATGCGCCGGCTGAAATATCCAAGACCTGCTTGTGCACCAAGCCATTCTCCAATTGCTGCTCCAATGACACTCATCGGTACGGCAACTTTTAATCCAGAGAAGAAGGATGGTAAAGCAGATGGTATTTCCAACTTGAAAAAGATTTCTTTTCTAGATGCGCCTAAAGATTGAAATAATTCATGTAAGTCTTTATTCGTAGCGCGCAATCCATCGAATGTGCTAATTGTAATCGGGAAAAATGTAATAATAATTGTGACGACCACTTTACTCCAAATTGTATAGCCAAACCATAAAACAAAAATAGGGGCCAAGGCTATAATGGGAATCGTTTGCGACGTAATTAAAATGGGATATAATGTTTGTTCTAAAGTACGAGAACGGTGCATCCAAATCGCTAGCATACTACCTAATAGAAGCGAAATCGTTAATCCAATCGCAATAATACTTAATGTGATTGGCAGGTGATGCAATAATAACTCTGACTTCAATTGCCATAATGTCACGAGTACTTCGGACGGTGCCGGTAAAATAAAACCTAGCTTTACGATTCTGGCAACGATCTCCCAAGTAATCAGCAGGAGTGTCATTAATATTCCTGCGAACATATATTTCTTCATGTCATTTCCTGCTTTCGAAATTGTTCTATTAGTTGATGCTTCAATGCTATTACTGCATCAACATCCAAATCGGTTTGCTTTCTTGGTCTAACTAGTGGCACAGTCATTTCTTGCAATGCCGTAATTGGTGTATCACTAATAGTAAAAATACGGTCTGACAAAAATAGTGCTTCTGAAATATCATGAGTAATAAAAATGATTGTTGTTTCATGTTTTTCCCATTGTGTTAAAAGCCATTCTTGCATAAATAACTTTGTCATCGCGTCGAGTGCTGAAAAAGGTTCATCTAATAATAAAAGTTTTGCACCAGTAAGCGTTGCTCGTAAAAAGGATACGCGCTGGCGCATACCACCTGATAGCTCATGAGGATAAGCATTTTCATACCCCGCTAATCCAAACTCGGTTAACAAAGTAAACACATCCTGTTGGGATAAAGAGTTTCCCGTTTGTAGTTCTAAAGGGAGTGCTGCATTTTCCAATACAGTCCGCCATGGCATTAGCAAGTCTTGTTGCGGCATATAACCAACTTTCCCCAAACGATCATTCACTTGTTCACCATATAAAGAAATTGTTCCTTCCGTAGGTTGTTCTAATCCCGCGATCAGTCGAAAAATAGTCGACTTACCTGAACCACTTGGCCCAACAATACTAATAAACTCCTTTTCTCGTACGGTAAAGTCAATTTGTTGTAAAATCTGTTTTTGCTCCAAGTTGTCATAAGCAAATGACACATTAGAAAATTGTACAATCTGCTTGTTTCCCAGTTTCACTTTGTTCTCCTTTCTCTCGTTGATGAGAAGTGATTTTTCCCACAAAAAAACCACTTCTAGTGAAAGAAGTGGTTAGAATAAATGCGCATCAATAGTAAAACATTTCATTTGATATGGTATATGCATTCAAAAAATGCGCTGTATTCACCGCTTCCTTACGCTAGTGCGAACTAGTTCAAGTTCAAGGGTTAAGGCAATGGCCTCTCTCAGTTTCTTATAAAACACCCCTAGTGGTGATGAATATTTAATTGTGGTGTAACAAATTAAGTATCCCATATTGTTAAGTATAATGCAATAGGGTTTACGTATCACACTCTATTGTTCAGTAGCATTTGTTAAAAAGTTTCACTATACTTCGTTGCATTATTTACTTAGAATAAGAGTAGTAATTAGTCAATTTCATCATAAGGATTTATCGCTACACTACTATAACAATAGTTGAGTTGAATCGTTCCCAACTATTGTTATAGCGACGTAGCTGCTTTAGGTAATGATGAAATTGACTCTAATGACAAAATGAATCGATAATTTTGCATAAAGGATGATGTCCAATGTATATAGTAGGAGTAGATGGTGGCGGTACAAAAACGAATGCAACATTATACCACCCAGATGTAGGAATGGTATGGTCCGCATTAGGAGCGGCGACAAATCCGCACAGTACGAGTTTCAACCATTCTGTTCAAACGGTTATTCAGATGATTGAAAAGGCAATTTCGGAAAGTAAGTTACCAGCAACATTAGATATGTATATTAGTCTAGGTATTGCTGGGTTAGGACGCGAGCCTGAACGGAAGAAGTGGTTAGCACATTTTCATCATGCAGCTTCCCATTTGCCCGCAATGAAAGAAATAATCATTGAAAATGATGGGAAAATCGCATTATACTCCGCAACTTATGGGAAGGACGGAATTGTCTCTGTTTGTGGCACGGGCGCCTTAACTTTTGGAATAAACGAACAAGAGCAAGCACGAGTAGGTGGCTGGGGACATCTTATTGGTTCTGATCCTGGAAGCGGATATCATCTTGGCTCACAGGCATTAGAAGCTATTTTTGATGCCGAGGATGGTATAGGGAAAGAAACACGGATGACGGAATTGTTGTTAGAGGGAGAAGGGGTAAGAACAGCCCAAGATTTAGTACCGATTATTTATCAAAAGGAACAAGATAAACAACGAATTGCTGCCTATGCTCGTTACGTGTTTCAAGCTGCGGAACAAAGAGATGAAGTAGCGCAACATACTATGAATAAAACCGCTCAAACTATTGCCAAACAAGGTTTGCACTTATATCAGTTATTGTTCGCAAACACGGGAGGAGAAGTTCCGTTCGTATTAGCTGGTGGTATATTTAAAAACAAAGCAATGGTGCATGCTGTAAATAATGCATTAAATGAAGCGCCACAATTACGCGTTACATTAGTAGAAAGAGAACCTGTCATAGGTAGTATTGTCATCGCCTTACAAAAATATGGATATTCCGTGTCATCGATTAAGAAGCTATTAGGAGATCAGGGAATGGGTGAAACATAAACAGAAAAGAACAAATTGCTACGGAAGAAATACCGGAGCAGCTTGGATTGTGAAACATCATTTTATCAAAAGAAAGGAGTTTATTTGATGAAACCGTTAATCGGTATAGTCCCGTCCATTGAAGAGAAAGAAAGACAGTATTTTACGATGGCAGATAATGTGGAAGCAATCAAGCAAACAGGAGGCATACCAGTCGTCTTACCATATATAGAAGAAGAATCAGCGATTGCACAGCTTGTCGCTCATATTGATGGTTTATATTTAGCCGGAGGTAATGACGTTGATCCAAGTTATTTCGGGGAAGAACCTCACCCTCAGTTAAGGGAAGTGAACCCAACCCGGGATGCATTTGAGGTGCAACTCGTAGGTCAAATGGTAAGCCAAAATAAACCCGTCCTCGGAATATGCAAAGGATGCCAAATCATTAATATTGCTTTAGGCGGAGATATTTATCAAGATATAAAATCTCAGATGAAACAGTCCCTCGTCCAACATCAACAAAAGTCACTTCATTTATACTCGACACATATGATTGATCTCGTTAAGACTAGTCAACTTCACCGAATCATTGGTAAAGATTCTATAAGAGTAAATAGCCGTCACCATCAAGCAATTCGAACATTAGGAAAGGATGTAGTCGTCAGTAGTCATGCACGAGATGGTCTTATTGAATCAATTGAGAGTACGACATATGACTTTGTTTTAGGCGTGCAATGGCATCCGGAAAGTTTACTAGCAGCGAATGACGCTCCTTCCTTACAGCTTTATACAACTTTTATAAAAAAATGTCAATTACAAAAAAGTGAGAAGGAGTGAATCGATATGATGACCCCGATCCGCTTACAAACAGATGATCTTGTGAGTGTGATTGCACCAGCCAGCCCACCGTGTCTGAAAAATCTTCAACAAGGGCTTATTTTTTTAGAAAGTATTGGTCTGCGGGTTCAGTTAGGAAAGCAGATCGATCAGGTGCATGGTTATTTAGCCGGGACAGATGCCGAACGTTTAGCGGACTTTCATGAGGCGGTAGCGAATCCAGAAGTAAAGGCAATCTTTATTGCAAGGGGAGGTTACGGTACAGGGCGATTTGTAGCTGAACTTGATTATGAATTAATCCGCAAAAACCCAAAAATAATCTGGGGTTATAGTGATATTACGTATCTGCATACAGCGATAAGACAAATGAGTCAGCTTGTTACTTTCCATGGTCCAATGATTGAGTCAGATTTGACGAAAAGCAATGTGGATGAACGAACGAAGAAAATGTTTCAACAACTATTTACTTCTCAGTCTATCTATTATTCTGAGTCGATTTCGGCTTTAAACGTACTTGTTCCTGGAGAGGCTTCTGGTGAGGTCGTAGGAGGTAATCTCACCATACTTACTAGTACGTTTGGAACTTGTTTTGAAATTGATCTAAAGGACAAAATCGTATTAATAGAAGATATTGGGGAAGAACCGTATCGAGTGGATGCGATGTTGAACCAGTGGAAATTGGCAGGTAAACTGTCCCAAGCAGCTGGCATTATGGTTGGTGACTTTGCGAAAGCAACTCCGTCGAGAAAGCCGTCATTTGAATTAGAGGAAGTATTTCAACATTACTTAAGCACATTAGCTTGTCCAGTGATGACTGGCTTTCAAGTCGGACATTGCACTCCGCATATTGCGGTTCCTTTTGGTGTTCAAGCAACAATGAACACCAAACGAAAAACAGTGATGATTGACCCAGGAGTGATCTGATCGATGAACGGGGATAGCTCGGTTGGCTGCGATACCGGTTACAAACAAAAATGGGAAAGCGCGGATTGAGCTGTGGGTGCGCCTTTCGTATATGAAGAGGAGTCGTCATTCTACTGCGGAATTTATAACTTCTTATTTACTCCTCGTTGTTTTCTTTGTTTTTTGACAAATTTATTACCTCCCTATAAACAGGATAGAGTTTGATTGATTCAGATGGATAAACACATGATTGAAAAATAGAAAAGCAAGAATAAGCGCTAACAAAAGAAAAATATCGCATTTTTTGATATACTATTTAATAACGAGTGTAGGGAGGAACGTGGATTTGAGTAATCAAGCAAAGTTAGAAAAAGAAGCGATGCATGTTTTAAAAGAAACGAGTCGAACTTTCTATATACCAATTACATTATTAAAGCGCACTTTGAAGCTAACTATCG
>JAPFCO010000333.1 GCA_026169505.1 Pseudogracilibacillus sp. | reverse complement strand
CGATCATCCTGGTGCAATCGATGCGGAAAGTGCCTTAGGGTTGGACAAAGCCGAATGGATTACTAAAAACGTCGTTCGTTTTCCGACATGGAAAGGAATGAAAGAAGTTTATTTGAATCCTGTTGATTCATCAACGAGTATGGCGGATATCGAGGGATTCATTCAAATGGTAGAGGATAAAGTGAGTGGGGAAATCCTATTGTTGCATGGCAATCGACTAGAGACACGCTATGATGAAGCATCTGGTCAAGATTGGATTGAAGTGATAAGTGAATATGAGGAAGGGGCCATACCTACACAGCAATGCACTCGGATCGTACGGAGTGAAGAGCATGGATATTATTTATTAGAAGAATGCACACATCAATGGGAATATTTGTTGCATCCGTTGGAGGAATAAGGATTAGCATGATAGACTGGTAGCTTTCATCGTACGAACTGTCATCACCATACATGTTATCAATAAAAAATAAGACTTATCCCATATTAGATAAGCCTTACTCGTTACGTGTAAAATACTTCTGTAGTTATTTCTTCAAGCCACTAATTGTTCCAGCCATAGACATTGGTGCATTCATATCAACGAAGAACAACACAATGGTAGAGTCTTCATTCGCAACTAAAGGTGGAAGAGGATTAGCTATGTCTGTAACGGCTTCTTGTCTGCCAATAATGAGATTCCCAACGCTAACCTTACCACTCATAACGTATAAAAAAGGTTGAAGTCCTTCATATGTTGGAACTTCTAACTCTTCGCCAGCTATCGGATGCGCATCTAATATATAGACATTTTGCCTTACGTAAAGTGGTGCCCCACTTCCTTCAGGTCCCGCCATGACATACCAATTACGGTTGTCTACTGGTTTATTATGGAATTGAATTTCTGGAGATAGATCGGTTTCATTCGGTCGGACGAAAATTTGCAACATTTCTACCTCGTCTTGATTCACTTTTTCCTCATGCCAAAAACTTTCCCCTGCATTCATCATCATTAATTCGCCAGGTGCAATCGGCGCTTCAAACCCCGCTGAATCCCTATGGTGCATAATTCCAGAACGTACATAGCTTAATATTTCGTCATTGACGTGTTCATGCATTTTGATCGTTAAGCCTTTTTGTAAAACGGCATGATCAATGTTCGATAGCGGTCCAAATGCAATATCCGTCGATTGATTCCCTAAAATATTCCCTGGTCGAACACGCGTAATTGAAAATGGTCTCTTGAACGGCTGTGTGTGTTTGTTTGCTTCCAATTTATGTAACAAAATAAAACTCCTTTATTCTTATTATATTTAACTAGGTACTAATCGTGTTTATATTTTGTAGTTTCTCTATTCGATTATTTCATTTGAATGTACATTTACATCAAGCACTTATTTCGTTGCTATGTCCTGATTACTTATTAGATGTTTTAAGATCAATATGTTGTTGGGCCCACGTTTGTATTGGCTGTAGGGCGGTTGCCAGTTGTTGCCCTTTTTCAGAAAGGTGATACGTGATAGTCACCGGAGTTTCTTTTGTTACTATCTTTAGGACTAAGTCATGTTCTGCTAGTTCGGTTAACTTCATCGAAAGTGATCGAGGAGTAATATCATTTAAATCTCGCTTCATTTGTGAAAAATGAGCGGTACTCTCAGGGCAGTTCGATAAATAGTGAACAATGAGTCCATTCCAACGTCTTCCCAAAATGTCGAAGCTGGATTCTAAATAGGGACATAGTTTAATTAGTATCACCTCGAGGTCATATTTTAAATATACTAAAGTATAATTAGTATATCAGATATAAAAGTTATATCAATGTTTTTTTTACCTGTAAAGCCTGTGTTTATGATAGAAACAAAAAAGATGCTTATGGTTGCTGTTATTCTATTAATAAGACCAATATCGGAATAATTATGTTAAAATGGAATCAATTAAAAGCGAAAGAGAGGAGAGTCTGATATGGAATTAGCTTTGGAAATTGCGCGTATTTTACTACCTCTTGTGATCGTATGTGGGATTGCAATATTCGTAGTGGTAAGAATGAAACATAAATACAAGAAAGGCACTCTAGGTAAGAAAGAATCAACAGGCGCTCAAAATATATTAGACAGTTTAATCCCACTTGGAATGCTTTTCGGTTGCATTGTAGGTATGATTTTAAGCACACTTTTCCCAATCCCTTTATTATCTACACTTAGTTTAAGTGCTGGAATTGGTTTATTATTAGGCTATCTCGGTTATGAAATTTACAGCAAGAAAGTAGGAAAATACGGATAAATTTAAAGTCAATTACGGAGGGTTAAACTTTTATTCAATTAATGGATAAAAGGTAAATGAGAAATTGACTTCTTTTATTGAGGAAACGATGAGATTGTGACACCGAAAGGAGATGTTTGAAATGTTTGCTGATAATAAGGCTGAAATTGGTTTTAAATATATAATGACATCTTATTTTATAGCTCTAGTTTGGATTAGTGCAATTATAATTCCTGTTTTATTGGCCAAATATCAGGGTGGGTATGTTGGTGGTTTTAGTGCTATATATTATGTGGTTTTTTCCGGAGTGCTATTTCCTTTTGCAAGAATAGCTTATGATATTCCCATAGGATTTAAATTGAATGATAAAGTTGAACATTCATCATTAGCTAATCTTCCTATGATAATAGGTTTTTTATTTTTCATGTATCTTCTTGTACTTTTTTTTAGTGTTTTTTTAGCGCCATTTGGCTGTTTATATTTAATCGTAAAAGGATTGCAATATCATGAGCAAATTATTAAGAGGTTAGATCAAGAAAGCCGGGAGAAGGAAGTCCTTAAAAAAGAGGTTATCGCCTTACGTGAAGAGATTGTGCGACAAGATAAAAGTAGCTAACCAGGATCTTTTTCACATTTCATACATAGATATAAATTATCTGATTTACACTATCCTGCATAAAAAGGGATCAAAACAACATACAACTCCAGTTCTGGTATCTGCATATAATAATACCTAAGTGTTGACAGATGAAATGAATGCATGGTATATTTATATTGAATTCAATATAAACCGATTAGAGATACATTGAAAAGGTAATCGAAGTTAAATTATCTACAAAAAATGCAACTCTATTTTTTTACGCAATTACCTCGAACTCGAGATAAAATAATGAGTAAAATAAAAGGAGAAATGATCATGAATCATTTAAAAGGAATGCACCACGTAACAGCAATAACAAGTAGCGCGGAAAAGAACTATGAGTTTTTCACTTATGTGTTAGGCATGCGTCTCGTCAAGAAAACAGTTAATCAAGATGATATTCAAACGTATCACTTATTTTTCGCAGATGACAAAGGATCTGCTGGAACAGATATGACATTCTTTGACTTCCCTGGCATACCAAAAGGAACACATGGAACGAATGAAATTTATAAAACAGCTTTCCGTGTCCCGACAGATGCAGCGTTAGGTTACTGGTTGAAACGTTTTGAAAAATATGAAGTGAAAAATACAGGTATTTTAGAACTGTTTGGTAAGAAAACAATTTCATTTGTGGACTTTGATGATCAACAATATATGTTAATTTCTGATGAATTGAACGAAGGTATTGAGTCTGGAATACCATGGCAGGATGGTCCAGTACCATTGGAGTTTGCAATTACAGGGCTAGGACCTATTCATATTCGAATCGCAGAATTTGAGCCTTTTAAAGAGGTATTAGAAAAGGCGATGTTTATGCGTGAAATTGCGAAAGAAGGTTCACTTTATTTATTTGAAGTCGGTGAAGGTGGAAATGGAGCACAAGTTATTGTGGAACATAATAAACTTTTACCAGCAGGTCGACAAGGGTTCGGCACGGTGCATCACGCCGCTTTCCGTGTAGAAGATACAAGCGTATTACATGAATGGATTGAACATATGCAAGCATTAGGTTTCGGAACATCGGGTTATGTGGATCGTTTCTTCTTCGAATCTTTATATGCAAGAGTAGCACCAGGTATCCTTTTTGAATGGGCAACAGATGGTCCTGGCTTTATGGGAGACGAACCTTATGAAACATTAGGTGAAATCTTATCGTTACCTCCATTTTTGGAAGCGAAACGAGAACAAATTGAGGCATCTGTCAGACCAATCGATACTGTACGTAGCACGAAAAAAATAGACAAAGAGTATCTTTAAATAGAAACATTAAAATAACATTTTGGTAAGCAAGACGTATCTATTCAAGGATACGTCTTTTTCGATTTTGAGAGATATAGCTGTATTTTGTAAGGATGAAATTGATTAGTAGTATAAAATAATTGAATAAGTTATAATAGTGATTAAAGTAGATAATGATTGTCTGCTTTATGTTTATAAAACATATAAAGAGGCGATAGACATGCAAATGAAAACAGGTGTGGAACAATCGGTATATGCGATTCTTTTACTCAATATGTTACCTGATAAAGCAGTATTACCTGGTGAAGTGATTAGCCAGCAGTTAGGCACGTCACCGACATATTTTCAAAAGTTATTAAGAAAGTTAGTTAATGCCGACTTAATTATTTCGGTACCGGGTGTAAAAGGCGGATTTAAATTAAAGAAAAATCCAGAAGAGATCCGCGTGTATGATATATATCTAGCTATAGAGGGTCAACAATCTCTCTATTCACCTAGTGGAATTTTAGATGACATGCTTGATTTAGATGAAGAAGACCGATGCTGTTTGTTAGCCGACTTGATGGATGAAGCAGAACAAGCTTGGAAAACCGTATTGAAGCGGGATACCATTGCGTCTTTGTCTAATGAGATCCAGTCAGATCGTTTTCAAGTAAAAATGGAAGACTTACAAGCATGGTTAAACGAAAAAATGGTTGTGTAAGGAAATAAGTTGTAATAAAGGAGGGAATTCATTGGACAAATTCCAAACACATCATGGTTTTGTACGAACACTTAAAGAAAGTAAATTAACACTCGGCTTGATTTTTCCATTAGAAGCTTATACTGGAAGTTTTCCTGTCATGGATTTGGAAGCGCAGATGAAGCTTGCTAAAAAAGTAGAAGATGATGGATTTGCTGCTTTGTTTGTTCGGGATGCCCCGCTTTATGATCCGAAATTTGGTGATGTTGGTGGGCTTTACGATCCTTGGATGTTTTTGACCTATGTAGCAGCACATACCGAGAAAATAGCGCTTGGCACATCGAGTATTGTGACGACACTTAGACACCCATTACACACAGCAAAGTCTGCTGCTTCGCTCGACAATATGTCCAAACAACGTCTTTTATTTGGGGTTGCGACAGGAGATCGTCCGATTGAATTTCCGGCCTTTAAAGTAGAGCAAGATGAAAAGGCCGCATTATTCCGAGAATCAATTACAGTTATGAAAAAGGTCTGGCACGAATCATTTCCACAAATCCAGACGGAAAGAGTGGAATTGATGGAAGGTGATGTCGTCCCAAAACCAATATTGGCTGATATTCCAATCTTTGGTACAGGATATTCGAGTCAGTCGATCGAATGGTTAGCCCAACATACAGATGGCTGGTTATTTTATGCACAAAATGTCAGGGATCAAGGTGAACTTATTAAAAAGTGGCATCAGCATGCTCGTGGATTCAAACCATTCGCACAAGCAGTTTCCATTGATTTATCAGAAAGACCGAATGAAGCGCCAAAACCTACAAAAACAGGATTTAGATCAGGACGTTCATTTTTGATTGACTACCTTCACGCTTATAAAGATGCAGGAGTAAATCATATGATGATTTCACTGAAACATGGCAGCAGACCAGCAGCAGAAGTGATTCAGGAATTAGGTGAGGAAGTCGTGCCGCATTTCCCTGCAATTACCGTGTAAGCATAGTTTTTTTAAAAATAAAAAGAAAAGAGGAAAACAGATGATAAACAGTTTAGATCGTATCAATGAATTAGCAAATAAAAAGCGTGAAGAAGGTTTGACAAAAGAAGAGAAACTAGAGCAACAAGCATTACGTGATGACTATTTAAACCAAATTCGGGGACAAGTTCTCCATACCTTTTCCGGATTGACCGTGCTTGATCCATTAGGAAATGATGTAACACCTGACAAACTTAAGAAAGAACAAGAAGCAAAAAAAACTAAATCGTAAATAGGAACGGAAAGGGATGTTTCATAAATGAAATTGAGTGTACTAGATCAAGCGCCAGTTACGAAAGGAAATACAGCTGTTGATGCTTTAATAAAGGCGGAAGAGTTAGCAATATTAGCGGATGAATTAGGTTATCACCGGATGTGGATGGCAGAGCATCATGCAACACCTGCATATGTAAGTTCAGCGCCAGAAGTGACCATCGCACGTTTAGCAGCAAAAACAAAAAACATCCGAATTGGGACTGGTGGCATCATGATGATGCATTATTCACCACTAAAACTTGCGGAAGTATTCAAAACACTTAGCGCCTTCTCACCTGGAAGG
>JAPFCO010000347.1 GCA_026169505.1 Pseudogracilibacillus sp. | reverse complement strand
TTATGGACTTGTGAAAAAGGTTCCTTATAAATCATTGGAAAAAGGAATAACAGATGGGGCAAATGTAGGAATCGCAGCAACCTTTTTATTTTTCTTTATCGGAATGTTAATCGCCTCGTGGATGATGGGAGGAACGATTCCAACACTTATTTACATAGGTTTTGAAATTGTTACACCTAAATTCTTTTTAGCCATCATATTTGTTGTTTGTTCCATTGTTGGTATTAGTGTTGGTAGTTCATTAACTACTGTGGGAACGGTTGGGGTTGCGTTTATTGGTATTGCAAGTGCGCTTGATATTTCACTAGCAATGACAGCGGGTGCCATCGTTTCAGGAGCCTTTTTTGGTGATAAAATGTCCCCATTATCTGATACGACTAATATGGCTTCATCTATTTTGCAAGTAGATTTATTCGCTCATATTAAAAATATGGCATGGACTACGATACCAGCGTTTATCATTGCTTTTATTTTATTTGCGATATTATCTCCGGAAATATCAGCTGCAGAGATAACGAGTATGGGTGCTTTTCAACAAGGATTATTAGATACGGGGCTTGTTCATTGGTATAGTGCAGTTGTTCCGATTGCTGTGCTCGTTATTTTCTCGATCATGAAAGCACCAGCATTATTGGGACTAGCGGCAGGGACTGTAAGTGCGATCATTGTATCACTATTTCATAATCGACTCCCAATTAGTGACGTTTTAGAAGTGTTATTCGGTGGATTTGTGTCGAATACTGGTGTAGAGGACATTGATGAACTATTAACCCGTGGGGGTATGGCAGACATGTTTTTTACGATAGGAATTGTATTGTTAGCACTTAGCTTAGGTGGATTATTATTTACACTAGGAATTGTGCCAAAATTGCTATCTGCTATTGAGGCTTCCTTGCAAAAAGTGCGGTCCGTTATCATCGCTTCCGCATTAACAGCCATTGGGATTAACGTGCTTATTGGGGAACAATACTTATCGATTCTGCTTACCGCAGAGACATATCAATCACAGTATAAAAAGGTTGGACTTGCTCCGATTAATTTAGCGAGAGTGACAGAAGATGCAGGAACAGTGGTGAATCCACTCGTTCCTTGGAGTGTATGTGGTGTATTTATTGCGAATGTGTTAGATGTATCTACGTTAGCGTACTTACCTTTTGCCTTCTTTTGTTTATTAAGTCCAATCCTTACGATTCTCTTTGGATTAACAGGAAAAACATTAACGTATATAGAACCAGAACAATGAAAATTACAGTTTTTAAGATCAAAGGAGTGGATCGAAGTGAAAGCAATCATCGAGAAGCTTATGCCGAAGATTTATCAAGTTTTTACATATTTACATGGACATCCAGAAATAAGTTGGCAAGAAGATGAAACAACAACATATATTCATGATTTATTTGCTCGGGAAAACTGTAAGATCACAACTTTTTCAAATAGTCCGGGATTAATAATTGATATAGGTTCAGGTAAACCAATCATTGGAATTCGAGCAGATATGGATGCTTTATGGCAAGAGGTAGATGGTACGTTACAAGCAAATCATTCCTGTGGTCATGATGCACATATGTCGATTGTCATTGGTACATTGTGGACGATGTTAGAGAAATTGGAGGACGATGAACTTCAAGGGACGTTCCGCTTTGTTTTTCAGCCTGCAGAAGAGGTAGGGGCAGGTGCACTAAGTTTTGTTGAAAAGGGCATTGTCGATGATGTTGATTTTTTATATGGAATGCATGTACGACCGATAGAAGAATTAACTCATGGTCATTATGCTCCTGCAATCCAACATGGTGCAGCCAGATTTATTGATGGTGAAATACTAGGAGAAGATGCTCATGGTGCCCGTCCTCATTTAAATGTGAATGCGATCGAAATTGGTACAGCATTTGTACAACAGATCAATCAGATTCATATGAACCCAATGATTCCTTATTCTGTTAAAATGACTGCCTTTCATGCCGGTGGAAAGAACACGAATATCATCCCAGGTAAAGCAACATTCTCCATTGACGTTCGAGCACAAACAAACGAAGTAATGGAAGATTTAACAGAAAAAGTGTATGCAATCGCTGATATGCTTTCGATCCATCATCACGTGCCAATTCTATTAAAAACAAGTACTGAAATTGCTGCAGCAGTGTTAAATGAAGAAGCGATTCACTACATGGAAACAGCAATTGCCCAAACAGTAGGTGAGGGGAAACTAAAAAAGGTAATCACAACATCTGGTGGCGATGATTTTCACTTTTATACGATTAAGCGACCACATTTAAAAGCAACGATGTTAGCAATTGGATGTGATCTACAACCTGGATTACATCATCCGAATATGACATTCAATCATGATGCCATTCCAACTACGATTGAAATAATGTCAAAAGTTTTATGGGATACAGCGAGTAATTATAAAGGCTGAAGGGAAGTAGCATAATGTTAGATCAGATACGTATCAAACGATTAACAACGATCGAGGAACTCCAACAAATGCAAAAGGTGGAGCAATCCGTGTGGAATATGGCAACAACCCCGATTCACCAAACATATACGGTGTTGAATAATGGCGGAATTATCCTTGGTGCGTATGAGGGGAAAAAAATGGTTGGCTTTTTATATAGCTTCCCAGGATTTAAAGATAATCATGCATATATCTGTTCTCATATGTTAGGCATATTACCAGCATATCGTACGAGTAATCTTGGTGCTAAAATGAAACAAAAACAAGCAGAGTTAGCGCAAAATGCAGGTTTTTCGATGATTACTTGGACATTTGATCCGTTAGAAAGTAAAAACGCATATATTAATCTTCATCAATTGCAAGCGGTCGGTGCGGTTTATTTAGAAAATCATTACGGTGATTTAAATGATGGATTAAATACGGGTCTCCCTACAGATCGGATTCAAATTATTTGGGATATGAAGCCACCAAAAGAACGAATCAATCATGTTGATGAAACACAAACCCTTTTAAAAGTCGGTGAGCAAAGACGACCATTGCAAGAACCACAAGACATTACAAAGGGAGAGCGTTGGTTCGTAGGAATACCGGGAGATTTCCAAACAATGAAAACGAATGATTTTACATTAGCTAAAGCGTGGCGATTTGAATCAAGAGCTGTTTTTCAACAATTATTTGCGTTGGACTTTCAAGCTGTAGATTACATATATGACACAACTAATAAACAAGGATTTTATATTTTTGAAAAATAAATAAGGAGGTCATACAATTGGTAATTCCATTACAAGAGTTTACTTTGCATCGGCTAAACATGGCATTAAAAGATCCTTTTACAACAAGTTTCGGTACTTTTCAAGAGAAGGACTTTTTTGTTACAGAAGTAACAGATGAAAATGGGCATCGTGGCTTTGGAGAATCTGTTGCTTTTACGAGTCCTTGGTACAGTGAAGAAACTGTTGAAACAAATTTACATATGATGCGTGATTTTCTTATACCAATCATAGCAAACAATCCAATCACTCATCCTAAAGAGGTGAATGGTCTATTTGCATCCATTAAAGGTAATAATATGGCGAAATCCGCAATAGAAGGGGCAATCTGGGATTTATATGCCAAAAGAAAAGGAATTACTTTGGCAAAAGCGCTAGGCGGAGATAAGACAGAAATTGACGTAGGGATTAGTTTAGGAATAGAACCTTCTGTAGAATCATTGATAGCTAAAATCACTCATTATGTGGAAGCGGGATACAAACGCATTAAAGTCAAAATAAAACCAGGATTTGATGTAGAAGTTTTAAAAGAAGTACGGAAACAATTTCCACAAACTGCGATTATGGCTGATGCAAATTCAGCATATACACTCGATGATGTGGATCATCTGAAGCAACTCGATGATTTGAATTTAACGATGATTGAACAACCTTTGGCACATGATGACATTATTGATCACGCGACATTACAGAAACAGTTGCAAACTCCAATTTGCTTGGACGAAAGTATTCATTCATATGAGGATGCTAGAAAAGCAATTGAACTTGGTAGTTGTGAAATTATTAATATAAAAATTGGGCGTGTCGGTGGTTTAACAGAAGCTAAGAAAATTCATGATCTTTGTAAAGAAAAGGGTATCAAAGTTTGGTGCGGCGGGATGCTTGAAGCAGGGGTAGGTCGTGCCCATAATATCGCATTAACAACGTTGTCACAGTTCGTCTTGCCGGGAGATACAGCTGGCTCAAATCGGTATTGGCAAAAGGATATTATAGAACCAGAAGTAACAGTTCAAGACGGAATCATTACAGTACCAACAGAGCCGGGTATAGGCTATGAAATAAATGAAGAAGTATTAAAACAATATACAGTAGATATGCAAACCTTCGACCTTTAGTATATTTTAGTAATCGCGTTTTGAGTTCGTGGATAACCATCTGAATTATTCATAAACAATCCTAAAAAAGACAGACAAGACGCTCATCTTGTTCTGTCTTTTCATTAATCAATTCCATAATACGGATTTACCACCACGATGCTACAATATGTAGTTTCGTTGTAACGTTCTTAACTCCATATTGTAGCGTCGTGGCTACTTATTGTAATTATGAAATTGATTTATCTGTGAAAAAAATGATTATTACGTCAGTTGGTTCGTAATAAATTCCTTTACTTCTTCAGCTGTACTTAATGTTAAAGCATGGTTAGCTAATTGCTCCATTTTACTTTTATCTAATGTTTTCATTAAGTTTCTAACAGGTAAAATCGATGGGGCGTTCATTGAAAATTCATCTAATCCTAATCCTAATAATAAAGGAATAGCAGTTAGATCGCTAGCCATCTCACCGCACATACCAACCCATTTACCTTCTTGATGTGCCGCATTAATGACCATTTTGACTAAGTGTAAAATAGCAGGATGAAATGGTTGATATAAATATGCTACATTTTCATTCATACGATCGGCAGCTAATGTATATTGAATGAGATCATTCGTACCAATACTAAAAAAATCAACCTCTTTAGCAAATTGATTTGCTAAAAGTGCAGCAGACGGAATTTCTACCATGATACCAATATCAATATGTTCTGCTACGGCAATCTTTTCATTTTGTAATTTTAGTTTCTGTTGATCGACAATCGCTTTCGCTTGATGAAATTCTTCTAAAGTCGCAATCATTGGAAACATTATTTTTACATTTCCAAATGTACTTGCGCGTAATAACGCACGAATTTGTGTTTTGAAAATAGCTGGTTCTTGCAAAGCGAATCGAATAGCACGTAAACCGAGAAAAGGATTTTTTTCTTCAGGTAATGGTAAATAAGGTAACTTTTTGTCGCCACCTATGTCAATGGTACGTACGATAACAGGCTTATCACCCATCTTTTCTAATACATATCGATAAGCTTCAAATTGTTCTTCTTCTGTCGGTAATGTAGCAGATTCCATATAAAGAAATTCAGTTCTATATAAACCAATACCTTCTGCTCCATGATGTAACACTTGATTGACATCTTGAGGAGAGCCTATATTTGCAACAAGTTCAATTTTACTTTGGTCGCTCGTCCATGTCGGTTGATCTTTTAGTGCCCGCCAGGCTGCTTTTTCTGCTATATATTCTTCATGTGTTTTTATTAAATCATCATATACAGC
The DNA here is from genome assembly GCA_026169505.1 of Pseudogracilibacillus sp. GTDB lineage: Bacteria > Bacillota > Bacilli > Bacillales > Amphibacillaceae > Pseudogracilibacillus. The sequence goes on along the minus strand of JAPFCO010000347.1, from coordinate 1,389 downwards.
ATCAGTAGGATTTATATGGATCTCTCCATTGCTTCCGTTAATTACGATGAAATCACCATGACGTATCTTGTTTGTACCATTTTTTGTTCCTACAATTGCTGGTACTTCTAATGTTCTTGCCATAATTGCAGAGTGTGAAGTTGTTCCACCTAAATTTGTTACGAATCCTTTGACGAACTTGAGATTCATTTGTGCTGTTTCAGATGGAGTTATATCCTCAGTAACAATAATCGAATCTTCATCCATATCTTGAATAGATTGTTCCTCCAATCCAAGTAAATGGAGCAAGACTCTTCTCGTCACATCACGAAAGTCAGCTGCTCGTTCTCGCATGTATTCGTCATCCATTTCTTCAAACAGATTAATGTAGAAGGATGTCGCTTCTTCTAAGGAACTTTCAGCTGTATACTTATCTTCTATGATTTTTTCTTTGATTGTTTTAATTAGTTCGGGGTCATGAAGAACAAGTATTTGTGCATCAAAAATAGTCGCATTAGCAATACCTTGTTCTTGTCGTACTTTCTCCCTGATTTTTTGTAAATCTGTTTCTGCTTGAGAGAGTGCATGATGTAATCTGGATATTTCTTGGTCGACTGGTAAGGTTGAATATGTATCAAAAGATAAATCAACTTCACTTACGATATACGCTTTACCAAAAGCGATGCCACCAGATCCAGCGATGCCGAGTAATTTGCTCACCATTACTCAGCGATTCCCTCATCAGAAAATAATTTCGTAATACTTTCGATTGCTTCCTCTTCATCATGACCATCAGTAATCACGGAGAATTCGGCATTTTTTGGCATACCTAATGACATTACTCCCATAATGGATTTTACATTCACTTGTTTTCCTTTAAATTCGATTTCAACACCACATGAAAATCTACTTGCATGCTGTACTAATAATGTTGCAGGACGAGCGTGTAATCCTACCTCTGAAATGATTGTAAATTGTTTTTTCTGCATCTATATCGATCCCTTCTAAAATGTGTAATAGGTAAAACGGTTTCTTTCTACTTAAAATTATGATGGATATGACAAAACAAGTAAAGTGATATAGTATAAGGAAAGCAAATATGTGTATATTTTTACTTTATAGAATCAATTTCTTAATTACAATAAACAGCCACGACACTACGATATGTAGTTAAGAACGTTACAACGAAACTACATATCGTAGTGTCGTGGCGATAAATGCGTAGTATGAAATTGATTAAATAAAGCAATTAAGGAGAGGTTTTCGTTGAAAAAAATAATTAGTATATTCATTCTTTTACTATTGCTGCTGATTACTAATTGGATCAGCGTAATCAGAAGAGAAGAACTACCACGTTTTGATCAGTGGACACGACCGTTTGTTGATACAGTTGCTGAAACAAAAGTGTAC
>JAPFCO010000240.1 GCA_026169505.1 Pseudogracilibacillus sp. | reverse complement strand
TCATCTATGTATAGTATGAATTAATAACTTAATAAGTAATTTTCTTATCCAGAGAAGCGGAGGGACTGGCCCTGTGAAGCTTCAGCAACAGACATTTATGTACTGTGCTAATTCCAGTAGCAATAAGCTTGGAGATGAGAAGAGTGAACGGTCACATATACATCCTCTTCTTATTCATAAGAAGGGGATTTCTTATTATGTTAAATATTGATAGAAAAGTGGGAATACAACATGACAAAAGCACCTTTTAGGGCAGATCACGTAGGAAGTTTATTACGACCAGAAAGAATCAAACAAGCAAGAGCCGATTATCAAAATGGGAACATTACATATGATGAGCTAAGAGTTGTCGAAACAGAAGAGATTATTAGAATTGTCGATAAACAAATCGAAGTAGGCCTAGAACTTGTAACGGATGGCGAATTCAGACGTCGTTTTTGGCATACTGATTTTTTAGAACATCTAAACGGTATAGAAGGATATGTTCCAGAACATGGTTATCAATTTAAAGGGGTAGAAACGGAAAAATATACGATCCGTAATAAAGGAAAAGTTTCTTTTAATCCTAACCATCCATTTATCGAAGACTTTAAAGAATTCAATGAAATTGTAAATGGACGTGCAGTTGCGAAACAAACGATTCCTAGTCCCAACCAATTATTTCACCCAGGCATGATAGATAAATCAACTTATTCAAATATTGAAGATTATGCAACAGACGTTATTCAAGCTTATCGTGATGCAATCCAAGCATTTTATGATGCAGGGGTACGTTATTTACAATTAGATGATGTGTATATTGCCGGATTGTCATCACCTGATTTAACTTTTGATACAGAAGGATACGACCGCGATCAGTTAATTGATCTAGCTTTACGTGTTATTAACCGAGTTTTAGAAGGGAAACCTGAAGACTTGATCGTTACCACTCATTTATGCCGTGGAAACTACCAGTCAACTTACATGTTCGGAGGAAGTTATGCATTAATTGCTCCAACACTGTTTGCAAAGGAAAAAGTAGATGGATTCTTTTTAGAGTATGATGATGAGCGTTCTGGTGATTTTAAACCATTGGAGCATATTCCAAAAGGTGGAGCTCGCGCAATACTCGGTGTTTTTACATCAAAATCAGGAGAATTAGAAGATAAAGCAGCGATTAAAGCCCGTATTGAAGAAGCGACAAACCATATTCCACTAGACCAAATTTGCTTAAGCCCACAATGTGGCTTTGCATCTACTCACCATGGAAATATATTAACAGAAGACGAACAGTGGGAAAAACTACGCTATATCGTGGATATTTCTAAAGAAGTTTTTGGTGACAAATAATAATATATATTTCAATAAGCGACGAATAAGAAGATCCATTCTTGTTTGTTGCTTATTTTTTCATGGAAGATTTTCCAAAAGTCCTCATTTCCTGTATAATTTAAAAAAAGTGGGTGAAGATCATTGAGTAAACCTTTAAAAACGACGTGGACTGGTGCATCTGTTCATGACTTTATTGAAACAGTACCATCGGAAACAAAGAAAAAAGATGCCTATACTTTATTAAAAAGGTTTGAAGATGTAACACAATTAACCGCTAAAATGTGGGGGCCTTCTATTATTGGCTTTGGAAAATATCGTTATACGTATGCATCTGGTCATAGTGGGAAAGCACTAATCGTTGGTTTTTCACCACAGAAAGCAAATATCAGTTTGTATGTCAGTATGGACGAGGTAAGGCGAAATGCCTTGCTGGACCAATTAGGTAAACACAAATCAAGTAAAGCATGTGTCTATATTAATAAGCTCGCCGATATTAATGTAGAAGTTTTGGACGAACTTATAGAAGAAACAGTAAAACATGTGACAAATACGTATGATGTTATCCATGATTGATAAAGAAAGACTCTCCTTTGCCGTAATAGATTCAAAGTACGTGATCTATTTACGCAAAAGAGAGTCTTTAAGATCTTATATTAATCCAAAAAAGAATGCTACGATTAATAAGATGATACTAATACCCCATAACCAGAAGAGAGAATAACGAATATGTTTCCCCATCTCCAAGTTTGCCAATCCAAGTGCAAGCCATAATGCAGGTGAAAATGGACTGACGAACGTTCCGACAATATTACCAATGATCATTGCATACGTTGTAGCCAATGATGGAATTCCAAATGTTAAACCAATTTGGTCTGCTACAGGTAGTAGCGCAAAGTAGTATGCATCAGTACTTAATAATAAATCCAATGGTACACCAAAGAACCCAATAATTAAATGAATGTAGGATGAAATTGCTTCTGGTATAACTTTTACTGTATCCATTGCAATTGAATCAAGCATCCCTGTACCTGTTAAAATTCCTAAGAAAGAACCTGCTCCCAAAATAATTGTCCCCATCGTTAATGCGCTTGCCGCGTGAGTTTTAATAATATCATTTTGAGCTGCAGCTGTTCGATAGTTGACCGGTAAGGCGATACTTACTCCAATCATAAACGCAAACCCAGCAGGAATAATACCCCATACTAACAGCCCAATAACAGCAGCGGTTAAAATAAAGTTAAAGCCTAATAATTTAAGCGAACCTGCCTCTTTCTCTTCGCTTGTTTCCGTCAATTCTTCTACGTCTAGATCAATCGTTCCATATTGTCGTTCAATTCGCTTTTTCTCTCGCTGTCCCAATAGAAATGCGAGCACCAACATAAGCACCATTCCGATCGCTTGAATCGGGATGAGCGGACGCCATAATTCTGTTACATCCATATCCAATACAGAAGCTGCTCGCCCGAGCGGTCCCGCCCATGGAACCATATTCATGATGGCAGCACTACCACCAATTAATAATAATAAGAAATATGGATTCATTTTCATTCGTTTATACAATGGTAATAATGCAGGAATTGTAATTAAAAATGTCGATGCACCTGAACCATCAAGATGGGCAATAGCAGCAATAACTACTGTTCCTAAACTGATTGTAATAATATTACCACGTGTCAGTTGAATCATTTTATTAATTAAAGGATCAAATAATCCAACACTTTGCATAATGCCAAAATATAAAATAGCGAAGATAAACATAATAGCAACGTTCACAACAGTTGATAAACCTTCTTCAAAAAAGCCACCAATATCAGACAAACCGAATCCTGCTACAAACGCAGCTATGAGTGGAATAATAACTAATGGAACTATTGGTATCATTTTGCCACGTAATAAAATAACAACAACTAGGATAATCGTTATAAAGCCTATAATACTTAACATAATATTCTCTCCCTAATAAAGCGTTTTCATTCTGTATTCTGCTTCAAATTTACCACTTTATTAGTTCCATGACTATATAAAATAATTATGTTTCATTAAGTTTATAAGCCTAATTTTGTTCATATTGTTCACGGATTATATAGATACGTTGTGGTCTTCCTACTTGACCATAATGTAATGTTGGTGACACAATTTCCAATCTACCTAAATATTCTAAATAACGTCGAGCAGTTGAACGACTAATTCCAATTACATCACCTAATGTGTGAGCAGTAATTTCAGTATCATGATAAGTCATAAGAAATGACCTAATTTTCTCTAATGTTAACGTATCGATCCCCTTTGGCAACGTATCTTTAGCTGTTTTAGTCACTGTTGACGTTTGAACGAAGGGACCTTGACCAAAAAATGTATCTAACTCTACTTGAGTGATTGCTTCGGCCTCAAACGCCATAAATTGGGCATACTTTTGAAAGGCCGATTGGAGTCTTTTTTGTTCAATCGGTTTCGTCATATAATCAAAAACACCAATCAATTTTGCCCGCTGAAATGTTTCCATATCATCTGCAGCAGATGCAATGATAATCGCAATATATGGATACTTTCCTTTCAATGTTTCTAATAGATCAAATCCTTTTACATCCGGTATGTACATATCCAATAAAATAATATGCGGTAATTGCTCCACTTCTGCTAAATATTCTAAAGCTTCCTTAGCTGTCAAACAATTCTGTACAACTCGAAAGGAATCATTTTGTTCAATCATTTCTTCATGAATTCTAGCAATTCTAAAGTCATCTTCAATGATGACAACATTAAATTTCCCCATGACTCGAACCCTCCTTTGGAATGATAATGACAAAACGAGTACCCTTTAATTCACTAGCTTCTATAAATACATCGCCATTAAGTAAAGTAACAGCCTGTTTTACTAAATATAATCCCGTTCCGCGTCCCTCTTCATCACTCGTTGAAAATCCATATGTAAAAATATGACGCTCATCTTTAACATCGATTCCAGGCCCATTATCATCTATTTCAATAATAATATCTTGCCCAATATCAGTGATAAACACTGTAACGGTAGGATTATCTTTCACTGCATGAAAGGCATTATCAATGATATTTCCCAATACCTTCAGTATAACATCTCGATATGGAATAGATGTTAATTTACTTAATTGACTACCTTCACTCAGTTTAAAATCAATTCCTTTTTCATTTGCTTGATTATATTTCGCAATCAGAAGGCCTTGTACTGCCGGCTCAGCGATCGTATCGATTAGTGTATGATGACGGGATGTTTGAATGTCATAATCTTGACGAATAAAATCTATTGCCTCTTCATGATGGCCGAGTTCTAACAACCCTAAAATCGTATGAATTTTATTTGAAAATTCATGTGTTTGTGAGCGTAGCCCTTCCGTATACTGTTTAATCGTACTTAATTCTTTCGTTACTTTCTCTAAATCCGTTTTTCGCCTAAACGTTGCAACAACACCATATGTTTGCATGCCTTCTTTGATTGCAAATGTATTCATTAAGACGATATCATTTCCAAAAATCACTTCACGATCTTCCATACTTTGTCCTTGTTCTACATACTGAAGTAATGGGATGTCTGCAACTGAGTCCAATGGCTGCATAATAAACTCACTATCAGATGAGCCTTCCATTTGTAATATTGCTTTTGCGGATTCATTTAATAATGTAATCCGATTATGATCATCAACCGCAATGATCCCTTCTTTCGTCGACTGTAAAATTGCTTCCTTCTGTAAAAATGATTCAGCAATTTCATCTGGTTCCATATTAAATAATAATTTCTTCAAATGTTTGGCAATAAAAATTGACCCAAGTATTCCAATCCCTAGAAATGTAATTAATAAGAATAAGATTGGTTGATTTTTCTCGCGCGCAATCTCTTTTACATCATCCAATAAATAACCGACAGAAACAACACCAATAATCTCATTATCTTTTATAATCGGACTTTTTCCCCGGATGGATGAACCAAGCGAACCTTCTCGCTTAGATGCATAAGACTCTCCATGAAATAACGCACGTTCATTATCGTCCCCAACCATTTGTTTGCCGATACGATCCTCGTGTGAATGGGAATAGCGAACTTCATTTGTATTTCCAACTACTATAAATTCAGCACCAATCTCTTCTTGAATTGCTTTCGTTAAAGGCTGAATCGTTTGCTCGGGATGGTCTTCGTCGAAGGCTGCAATAATTTCCGGCGATTGAGCTATCGTGTTAGATACTGCCAAAGCTCTTTGACCAACTTCGTCTTCAATGTTTTGTGCAATAACAGACTGTATATAGACTGACAATGCAATAAATATAATAAATATAAGTACACTAGTTAAAATCATTACTTTTGTTTGAAATCGCAACCGGTTATAGGCCTTTTTAAATCGCTGCACGTCGTTCACCTTCCCTCTACCTATTATAACTTTTTTGCACTTTGTTATCGAATTTTGACATGAATCTCAGAATAAGACAAGTGGGATCTAAGTTAAAAAGTATAAAAGTGTGACAACATAAAAAAACTTACCACAATGTTAATATGGTAAAGGAAGAAAATCACTTTAAAAGTTAAATGTTATACTTAATTATTTCATTTAACTACTGACTTGTGAATCGATTTTTTAATAATCGAAGATTTGATGATTACAGCCATCTGATTGAACCAGCTGTCTCATTTTTTTGATCCATGTGAGATACAATTGATCCACCCTCCTATATAATAAGGATGCACATACGTGCAATTTTATTATATAGGAGGGTATTTTGTGATTAAATATCGGGAGGTACTAAGACTACATGCACAGGAAGTACCGATACTATTTAAATATTAAAAAGAATATATCCTTTAAAAATAATGAAACAAAATTTAAAATCCCATAAAACAGCAAATAAAAACCTAGAAATATAAATATATATCTTTTAGTAAAAGAAAGTAATTCCTCATATTGATTCATATTATCACCATCTTTTTTAAGTAGTTATATCTTAACTTTAACATTATCACGTATTCGCCTGTTCGCTCAATAACTTTATTTATATTTTATCTTTTATTTATATCACCATGCAAACAAGTAGGAACAAAATATCGTTTGTTCCATGCTAAAAGGATTTTTCTACTTTTCCGTTCGTTACAATCTATTTAATTAGGATTGGGATTATGATTAATATTAAAATTTGAACTTACGCACTAATAAAGTGGCAATCTTTCATTTAATCGCAAAAAAACCCTTGTCATGAATAGTATCATGACAAGGGTTTTAGTAGCTATTAACCAATACTTCCTTCCATTTCATATGAAATTAATCTGTTCATTTCAACAGCATATTCCATTGGAAGTTCTTTTGTGAATGGCTCAATAAAGCCCATTACGATCATATCAGTTGCTTCTTGTTCTTCTAGTCCTCTACTCATCAAGTAGAATAACTGTTCTTCAGAAACTTTTGATACTTTTGCCTCGTGTTCTAATGAAATATTATCATTGTAAATCTCATTATAAGGAATTGTATCTGAGAATGACTCATCATCTAAGATTAATGTGTCACACTCGATGTTAGCGCGTGCTCCGTCTGCTTTACGTCCAAAATGAACGATTCCACGGTAAGATACTTTTCCGCCATCTTTCGAAATTGATTTCAAACCGATCGATGAAGAAGTATTTGGTGCTAGGTGATACATTTTTGCATTTTCATCTTGGTGTTGACCTTTACCCGCTAATGCGATTGAAATCGTTACTCCACGTGAACCTTCGCCACGTAGTAGAACGGATGGATATTTCATCGTTAATTTCGATCCCATATTACCATCGATCCATTCCATTGTTCCATTTTCATCCACAGTCGCACGTTTTGTAACTAGATTGTACACGTTGTTAGCCCAGTTCTGAATCGTTGTATAACGACAGTATGCGTCCTTTTTAACAAAGATTTCAACGACAGCACTATGAAGTGAGTTTGTTGTATAAACTGGAGCTGTACAACCTTCTACATAGTGAACCGAAGCACCTTCATCTACAATAATCAACGTTCTTTCAAATTGCCCCATATTTTCAGAGTTAATTCGGAAGTATGCTTGTAATGGTGCAGTTACTTCTACTCCTTTTGGAACATAAATGAATGATCCACCTGACCAAACCGCTGTATTAAGTGCAGAGAACTTATTATCAGATGCTGGAATAACCTTTCCAAAATACTCCTTAAATAACTCCTCATGTTCTTGCAACGCAGAATCCGTGTCAGCGAAAACAATACCTAAATCTTCTAATTCTTTCTCAAGACTTTGATATACTACTTCTGATTCGTATTGAGCAGAAACTCCAGCTAGATATTTCTGTTCAGCCTCTGGAATTCCAAGACGATCAAAAGTTTCCTTGATTTCTTCAGGAACTTCATCCCATGTTCTACCTTGTCTTTCAGATGGTTTGACATAATAGATAATTTCATCGAAATCAAGTTCTGATAAGTCCCCACCCCATTGTGGCATTGGCTTAGAATAAAATATTTCTAATGCTTTTAATCTTTCTTCTAACATCCACTTAGGTTCATTCTTCATACCTGAGATTTCTTCAACAATATCTTTCGTTAAACCTCTTTCAGTACGAAACACCGATACGTCACGGTCCTGGAACCCGTATTTATAATCACCTACGTCAGGCACATTTTTCGCCATGTAGAAAAACCTCCTTCAGTTTTTTGGTAAATAAGTAAATAAACTTATTTACAAGTTGAACAATTACTAACTATTTATTCACTCTTTCCATTGCTTTCCATGCTAATGTTGCACATTTAATTCTAGCTGGAAAGTTTGAGACACCTTGTAATGCTTCAATATCTTCTAAACCAAAATCGTCTACATCTACTTCTTGACCGATCATCATTTTAGAAAACAACTCCGACATTTCAAGTGCTTCATCAATCGTTTTACCTTTTACTGCTTGTGTCATCATTGATGCTGAAGCCAAACTAATGGAGCAACCTTCTCCGGTGAATTTCATATCTTCTACAACGTCACCATTCAGTTTAAATTGTAAAAAAATCCGATCCCCACAAGTAGGGTTATTCATTTCGATTGTTAATGAATCATCTTCGAACGTACCACGATTTCTCGGGTGTTTATAATGATCCATAATCACTTGTCGATATAATGTATCTAAATCAATATGAGACATTACCAAAATACTCCTTTGTTTTCAAAAGACCATCGACTAAACGATCAATATCTTCTTCGGTATTATATAAATACATACTTGCACGCGCCGTCGAAGAAACATCTAACCATTGCATTAATACTTGTGCACAGTGATGACCTGCGCGAATAGCAATCCCTTCTGTATCTAAAACCGTCGATACATCATGGGGATGAACGTCATCCAGATTAAATGTCACTAATGCTGCACGTGACTTTGGTCCGTAAATTGTTAAACCATCAATACTACTTAATCGTTCTAAAGCATAGGCAGCTAACTTTTCTTCGTAATGATGGATATTGTCCATTCCAACATCTGTTAAGAAGTCAATCGCTGCGCCAAGCCCAACTGCTCCAGCAATAATTGGTGTTCCACCTTCAAATTTCCAAGGCAGTTCTTTCCATGTCGAATCATATTTTTCAACGAAGTCGATCATTTCACCACCAAATTCAACAGGTTCCATCTTTTCTAAATGTTCCTGTTTACCATACAATACCCCAATTCCTGTCGGTGCACACATTTTATGTCCAGAAAATGTATAGAAATCGCAATTTAAATCTTGCACATCAATTTTGACGTGTGGTGCACTTTGAGCACCATCTACAACAATAACTGCGCCATTCTCATGGGCGATCTGTGCAATTTCTTTCACTGGGTTAATCGTACCGAGAACATTAGAAACATGTGCAATTGCAACTATTTTTGTGTTGGTCGTAACCGTATTACGAACATCTTCTAATGCCACTGTTCCATCTTCTTGCAATGGAATATACTTTAATGTTGCTCCAGTAACTTTGGCTACTTGTTGCCACGGAATAATATTACTATGGTGTTCCATCGGTGTAATAACAATTTCATCACCTTTTGTAACATTTGCTAAACCGTAGCTCTGTGCAACAATATTAATACCAGTTGTTGTACCGCGGTTAAATATAATCTCTGTACTACTTTTCGCATGAATAAAGTTTTTCACCTTTTCACGTGAACCTTCATATAAGTCAGTCGCACGTGATCCTAAAGTATGCACACCACGATGAACATTAGAGTTTGATAAACGATAATATTCATCCACCGCTTCAATAACTTGAATCGGTTTTTGCGATGTAGCTGATGAATCAAGATATACTAAAGGATGCCCATTAACTTCTTGATCTAATATAGGAAATTGTTCGCGAATCGCTTGTACATCCATTATTTTATTTTCCCTTCAATTAACTGTGTCAACTGGTTTCTCACTGTTTCAATTGGTAGCTCCTTCACTACAGGTGCTAAGAATCCGTGTATTACTAGACGCTCTGCTTCTTCTTGACTAATTCCACGACTTTGCAAATAGTAAAGTTGCATTTCATCAATACGTCCGACTGATGCTGCGTGTCCTGCTGTTACGTCATCTTCATCAATTAATAAAATTGGGTTTGCGTCACCGCGAGCATCTGCACTTAACATAAGTAAACGAGATTCTTGCTCCGCGTTTGCTCGAGTCGCACCATCCTCAATCTTTCCAATTGCATTAAAGATTGCAGTTGTTCTACCAGATAACACCCCTCTTTGTGAGATTTGTCCATCTGTATCTAATCCAATATGAATTGTTTCATTTGTAAAGTTTTGAATTTGTTTACCACTTGCTGCAGTAACTGTACGCATATTAGTAGTAGAGCCGTTGCCTACTAAGTGTGTCTCGTTCTCTGATACTGTATGGCCTTCATTCATTTGACCTAAAGCCCAGTCAACTACTGCACCTTCATATGCTACTCCTCTACGATTTACAAATGTCGTTGTTCCAGCTGCAAAGTGATCCACTGCTCCAAAAGATACTTTTGCATTATCATATGCAAATACTTCTGTTACGATGTTTGCTACTGTTTTTTCTGTCTCATTATCCGAAATATAGTTCTCTACGTATGTAACAGAACTATTTTCTTCCGCGACAACGATGACGTGGTTGAATAATGCAACTTCTTTATCTTCTTGCCAAAACAATGTTTGAAGTGGTTGTTCAATTTCAACATTTTTTGGTACGTAAACAAATACTCCACCATTCATTAATGCTGCATGAAGTGCTGTTAACTTATGTTCATCAACTTGTACTGCATCAGACATATAATACTTTTGAACAAGATCACTATGGTCTTGTAAAGCTGTGAAAATATCTGTGAAAATAACTCCTTTTGCT
>JAPFCO010000089.1 GCA_026169505.1 Pseudogracilibacillus sp. | reverse complement strand
TTTAAACGTTTTTGATATTGAAACAATCGCCAATATTGCACATGAGCATGGCATTCCATTAATTATTGATAATACATTTGCTCCGAAGTTTGCAAAACCGATCCAATGGGGAGCAGATGTTGTTGTTCACTCTGCAACAAAGTGGATCGGCGGTCATGGTACATCCATCGGAGGGGTTGTGGTTGATGGTGGTCGCTTTAATTGGGATAACGACAAATTCCCTGGGTTCACTGAGCCTGATTCAAGTTACGGCGGTGTACGATTTGCTGATTTAGGCTCAGTTGCCTTTGCTCTACGTGTACGTGTTCAACTATTACGGGACACAGGAGCATCTATTAGCCCACATAACGCATTTTTACTTTTACAAGGATTAGAAACATTACATGTACGTTTAGACCGACATAGTCATAATGCAATTAAAGTAGCCGAATATTTACAAGCGCATCCAGCTGTTGAATGGGTTAATTTCCCAGGGCTTCAAGATCATCCATCACATGATCTAGCAAATAAGTATTTTTCATCTGGATACGGTTCTGTCATTACGTTCGGTATTAAAGGTGGCCTTGAAGCAGGTAAAACATTGATTGATAATATTGAGCTTTGGTCCCACGTTGCTAACGTAGGGGATGCGAAGTCATTAATTATTCACCCAGCTTCTACAACTCATCAACAGTTAAGTGAAGAAGAATTAGCGAAAAGTGGTACTACTGTTGAACTTATTAGACTGTCGGTTGGAATTGAATCGATTGATGACATTTTAAAAACATTGGATGCAGGACTTGAAAAAGCTACAGGCATTAAAACGATTGACACTTCCAATGAAGATGCTATTCAATGGTTACTATCTTCTCCATTTGACCGTAGTGAAGGTCTTCGTCAAAAGACAATTGCAGTCAGTGGTTCAGAGTCGTTATTTATAAAGACTCAAACATTAGTTGCAAGTGGATATAATATTGTTCAATTAGGAGCAACAGAGGAAGAAGAAATTGATGCAATTGTGACAGATGGAGCTGTTGATCAGTCAAACTTTGCTTCCGCTAAAATTATTTGGACAGAGCAAACTACTTCTGAACAAGTAAATGGTTCAGCTGTCATTGTGAGTGGTAAAGACTTATTAGAGGAAGCTTTCCGCGTGCGTCAAAACAAAGCATAAATAATTAAAAATATATTATCCATTCGTAATCCAAAGAAACCGCCTAGCTTCTAGGTGGTTTCTTTCTCTATATTTCACCGACAAATAACAGCTATGTTTAGTGGATTGATTTTTAGGTTACATTATAAAGTAAAAAGTTATACATAAACTGCTAATGCTCTATAATAGATATATATTAATGGAAATTAGGTGTGATTGTTATTAAAAAGTTACTTACCACCATCGTTGTGATCATTACTATTTTATTTATTACGATTGTGACATTGCATTTAAACGACGATAGTGTGATCGAGCAAAAGGCACCTCTTGAAGAAGTAACACTAGAAGAGGATAATAGCGAGGACAGCGAAGAAGAAACGGCGGAAAATGTCATTACCAAAGAGGACCCTGTAAGAGAATTTCTTTCAGATAATGTACGAAAAGCAGTTCAACGCTTTTTTGCACATGATTTATACGTTGTTTCCATTGGAGATTCTTTAACGGAAGGTGTAGGCGATGATGCAGAAAATGGTGGATATGTTGGCGTTTTAGAGGAAGCAGTCAACAAAGAGGAACAGCTAGTAACGATTGATAATTTTGGGCGCAGGGGAAATCGTACAGATCAACTCATCAAACGTTTAGAAGAGGAAAAGGAAATGATCGATGCAGTTGATCAAGCTGATATGGTACTGATCACTATCGGAGCGAATGACATTATGCAAGTATTCAAGAATAACTTTACTGATTTAGAGATGGATAAATTTACATCTGAACAAATCCGTTACGAACAACGATTAAATTCAATTTTTACTACGCTACAGGACATCAATCCAGATGCATCCATCTATTTAATTGGATTTTACAATCCATTCAAAGAATACTTCCCAGAAATTGAAGAGTTAGAATATATTGTAGATAGTTGGAATCAAATTGGATCAGATGTTACGGAGCAATATGACCAAGTTGAATATATCCCAATCAAAGATTTATTTGATGATCCGGACATTCAATTTTTCGCAGATGATAATTTTCATCCAAATCATATTGGATATGAAATGATTGCGGAGCGTATACTAGATTATGTCACGAATGAAGGTGAAGAAAATGAACCATTCCGAACGAGTGAAGAAGAATAAGGTTTGGAAGAAACGCTTTTATCTTCTGCTTGCAATAAATGGCATCATTATTATTGGTTTAGCGGTTTATCTTTACTCACCAATACCTAAAAAGGAACTAGACATAGCGAGTAAACAATATGAATCTGAAAACAGTTCTCAGTTTGTTGTAAGAACAACTAAACAGAATTTAAATAATTTAGTGAATGCTTATTTAGATAAACTATTAGTAAATACAGACCATGTATATTCGATTCATTTAGATGAGGATGTACAGTTATTTGGTGAATTACCGCTTTTTTCATCAACCGTACCATTACTCATTCATTTTGAACCAATTGTACAAGAAAATGGTGATCTCGTATTAAAACAAAAGTCTATTTCTGTAGGACAGTTGCAGTTACCTAATAAAAAAATTATGCAATATGTCGAAAAGTATTTACCAACTCCTGAGTGGGTCATTATTAATCCTCGTGATGAGGAAGTTTATGTAAAAGTAACAGAGATGGAGATTAAAAGTAATTTCAAAATAGCTGTAGAACAATTTGATATTGAGGCAAATAATATTGCATTTAAAATTGAAGTTCCTTATCGAACATTAGGTATCGACGTATTTGATCAGCTCGAAGAAAAGGAATGAGGCTGGGACATAACTGTTTATATCAACTGAAAGTCCAAAAAATTGCATCTATCCATCGCTGCAGAAATACACTCCGCTTTCCGCGAGCGGCTGGTGAGCCTCCGTGTGCTACGCACTACGGGGTCTCACCTATGCCTTTCCTCTCGCAGGAGTCTACGTATATTTCTTCCGCTTAAGTAGTGT
>JAPFCO010000090.1 GCA_026169505.1 Pseudogracilibacillus sp. | reverse complement strand
GACAAAACACCATCTTTAATTGCTTTTTGCACTGCACAGTTTGGCTCATGTTGGTGTGTACAATCATTAAATTTACAATCAAAAGCAAGTTCATCAATATCAGAAAAAGATTTCGTAAAATCTGCACTTATAATGCCGAGTTCTCTCATACCCGGAGTATCTATAACAACACCTAAATTTGGCAACATAATCAGTTCTCGTCTTGTAGTAGTATGTCTGCCCTTATCATCATTTCTTATCTCATTTGTCTCTAATATATTTTGACCCTGCAAACAATTGATTAGGGTTGATTTTCCAACTCCAGAAGATCCTATGAACGCTGCTGTCTTACCGCTAGAGAGAAATTTCTTTAAAGATTGATACCCTTCATCAGAAGTACTTGTTGTAACAAGCACCTCTACACCAATTGCAATAGAAGAAACTTCATTAAGCTTTGCCTCTATGTCCTTACATAAATCTGATTTTGTGAGGACAATAACTGGTACTGCACCACTGTCCCAGGCGATAGAAAGGTAACGCTCTAGTCTGCGTAAATTATAATCTTCATTCAGTGACATACAAATAAAAACCGTATCAATATTTGTAGCGACAATCTGAATATCCTCTTTAGTTCCTGCCGTCTCACGTGCAAATACGCTTTTTCGTGAAAGAATATGGTGAATAATTCCGTTTCCCTGTGAGCTATTTGTTCTATCAATCATAACAAAATCACCAACAGCAGGGTATTCAGAAGTTCCTTTTACATGATAGTGATACTTACCCGATATCTCAGCAACGATCTCACCTTTTTCTGTGATTACTTTATATAATTTTTTAGATTGTGATGAAACCCGGCCAATAAAAAAGTCTTTATATATATTTGACTCCTGTATAAGTTCTTCAGTAAGTCCTAAATTTTTCATGTCAATATTATTCAATTTCATTTCCTCCTAAAGTTTAAATCATAACTTTTGGGAGGTTTTATGCATGAATTTATTTTGCACATACCTCCCCATTTGTTACAATCTCAACCTTTTGTTTGCTATTCATAAATACAGCATCTCCTTTCATTACTTATCAGTTATATGATACCACAATCTGGTCCTAATGTTCGAAAATAACTTAAGCAACGATCTTCAACTAAACTGTATATAATAGTGCGTTACTTTAATCCCCCAACATTTACTGGTACATTTCTGTGGCTGTCATCATTATAAACTTATCTTTACCCTTCTAAATATAATTTTAATAAATAAAAGTATTTAATGGCCAAGCGCAATCATTCTCAGGGAAACGAGCTAACGGATTGCCACAGCTAGAAGGATACTTCACTAATGGACAAGAATACTTTAGGTTTGAAAAAAATAGTAAGGGATTGGATAAGGGCAATTAAAAAATCTCCTATATACAAAGAGTCACGCCAATAAATCATTGGCATTTTCATTTAGTATACGGGAGGTTTTATTATGAATGGTAAATATATTCTGCTATACGTGCACCAACTTCACTGAATTTAATTATGAACAGATTGCCTTAAAAACTCATTTAATACGAGAGCACTCGCACCAATAACCCCGCTGTCTTTCCCTATAGTAGAATGAGCTAACTTATATGTTTCTCTTAAAGCGTTCCATGTTTGCGAGTTAGTT
>JAPFCO010000362.1 GCA_026169505.1 Pseudogracilibacillus sp. | reverse complement strand
TGAAGCAATTGAAAAAGTTGGTGGACACACTCCACATATGTTAGATAAGGCTTTTTCATGGCATACAAATTTAAAAGAAAATGGAACAATGCGTCTTGACCAAAAGGTAACAAAGTAATATAAAAATAGATAGGTTTCATCTGGATAGGAAGATCAATTTAGAAGCGCTCACCAACATGAAGTTGATGGGCGCTTTAACTTTTTTTAGTACGAGTTAAAAACATGTTGTAAAGCAGCAGTGTCTTTATACTTTACTAAACTAACCATTAATAAAATTCGGGCTTTTTGGGGTAGTAAGTTATCTCCATGAATGAAATCAAATTCACGGTAAGGCTCAATTGGAACAACTCGCCCATTTCCTACTCGGCTACTTCTTACGATAAATAAACCTTTTTCTCTTGCTGACTTTAGCGCAGTAAGTTCACTAGGGGAGACGAGTCCAGCGCCAGTACCTGCAGTTACGATTCCTGCATATGCTGCACTGTTTGTGACATGTTCAATGAGTTGTCCTGTTGTACCAGCATAGGAATAAATAATTTCTACATTTGCTAGTTCTTTCAAATCTAAAGTTGCAAATTCAGATTGAATTGTATGTTGTCTCGTCGGTTCTCGATAAAATTGAACTTTTTTATCTGGGTCAATAAACCCTAAATAACCAAATTGTCCTGATTGAAACGCTTCTAATCGGTATGTATTCGTCTTCGTTACTTCTCTCGCACTACTGATTTCATCATTCAGAACTACAAGTACACCCTTTCCTGTTGCTGCATCGCTTGCTGCTACTCGAATTGCTTGTAGTAAATTATAATGCGCATCTGAACTGATTGCAGTTAATGGTCTTTGGGCTCCAACAAATACAATAGGTTTTGTGCTAGGAATAGTAAGATGAAGAAAATAAGCAGTTTCTTCTAATGTATTTGTGCCGTGAGTGATTACAATACCGTCGTATTCTTCCTCTTCTAGGCATTGAATGACTCGCTCTCGTAACTCTATCCAATGGGAAGCAGTTAATTCTGTGCTACTTACACTTAAAAAGGATTCAAATGAAACATTTGCCATGTCAGCTATTTCAGGCACCTCTTTAGAAAAATCATTTCCTGTAAATACCCCTGACTTATAATCTTTTAAATCTAATCGATCATAGCCCTTACCAGAAATTGTGCCACCCATTTCAATTACTTTTATATTTTCCATTTAATATTTCCCTCCGTGTAAATGAACAGTATATCTTATCTATATTATACGACAATTTCGTCTATTTAGCATTCAAGTATGGAGCGTAAAAAATGGTTTGTTATGTGAGATAGAATGAAAACGAAACAGAAGAAAACTCCCACTTAAAAAGGGAGTCCATTGACTAATAGATTATTATTTTGCTGTTTGAAACTTTTTATTTAAAACATTGTTTAAAGCTTTTTCATGTGCTTTTACTGTCCGATCGATATCTTCTAATGTATGAGCAATTGACATGGAATAGCGATTCAAAGGTTTAAGATAGACACCTAAATTCAATAATTCCATATCAATTTCTTCACGTAATGATGTATCTGCTTTCCACATATCACGATAGTTCCGAATGGGTTCTTTAGTGAAGATGATATTGAAAATACTCCCACTTCCAATCGTTTGCATATCAATATGATAAGATGTGTATAGATTCTCTAAACGGGTACGTAAATGCATTGTATGAGAAAATAAAATATCTAATAAGTGCTCTTCCTCTAATAGCTTAATTGTTGCAAGTCCAGAAGCGAGTACGAGTGGATGGCCATTATATGTGCCACTATGAAAAACGATATTTGCGGTTTGTTCGCTTTCGCCTCCTACAGAAAAGACATCACCTTTCGCGTTTGCAGCACTTTGCATCATGATATCACTTCGCCCTCCCACTGCACCGATAGGAAAACCGCCACCTAATAC
>JAPFCO010000181.1 GCA_026169505.1 Pseudogracilibacillus sp. | reverse complement strand
TAATACCGAACGAGGATTCATCCATCATACGGAACGTGATGTCGAGCCACGATTTGGTCAATATGTTACAGGTAGAGTCATCGAAGTAAAAGAAGATGGCACGCTCAACGTTTCATTATTACCTTTAAAACATGAGCGAATCAGTGATGATGCACAGCAGATTCTAGATTTTTTAGAAGCAGCCGATGGTCCCATTCCTTTTGGGGATAAAAGTGACCCTGAAACTATCCGTGACACATTTCAAATGAGTAAATCTGCATTCAAACGTGCACTCGGCCACCTTATGAAAGCTAAAAAAGTTAAACAACAAGATGGCAAAACATATTTACGTTAAAATGCAGTAATCGTGAAGGGTTTTTATTTAGGTAAAGGTAAATCAAGCTAACGGATAGTTTTGTTTTATTTAATTGCTGAAAACTTTACCCTCTTAGTCTTGCGGAAACTTCGAATCCAGTTTTGACGGTGAGCATGTCGCAAGAGAGGTCTCACGTTAACTTCACACCCGACTCTGGCGATGAGCGTGTCGCAAGAGTGTTCTTTCGGAACATTGTAGCAAAATGATTCATTGAACTAGACTTATGGTCATTTTTTACTCCACATGGCATTGCGTTCCTTTCATATCCTGACTTTTCTATCATCATTAAATAAAAAAAGGGACTGCCCATCATCATATGGACAGTCCTTTTTTATTCAATTAAGCATACTCACTTTGTCTGTAAGCATCAAATACTGATAATACCATTAGGCTAATACCAGCTGCGAACAGGCTTGCAATTCCCCATCCACCAAGACCTGCTCCTAAAATCGTAACACGATCTATAATTGTTGCAAACAATAATAAGATAAGTCCTGCGCCAAAGAATATGAATCCTGGAATGTATGTAGCATAACTCTTTTCCGGTGTCGCTTTTAACAGAATAAAACTTACAATAAGTAAAATTACTGTTAAAACTGCACCGATCGCTAATGTTGATTGTATCATTTCTTCACCCCATCTAATTCATCACATATTTTCGTATATATAGTGTACCAATTACTAGTCATAAAAGTCAATTAAACAGACATCTCAAACCCTTTATAATCAACCGTGTATTTCTTCACTTAATGTATAATTTACTCGAACAATAATATGATTCATTTCTTGTCGGACTTCCATGTACAATTGTTCAAATGCATCCTTATTTTGTTCTGGATGTTCAAATTTACCCAATTCCTCCCATAGTTCTTTGATCATGAGCATATTTTCAAATAAGGTCATATCCATCATTGACTGTGGTGCAGGAATTAATACAGTTGGTTTTCCTAAATCAAAAAACTCTTTTTGAATATCATCAAATTGATCACTACTATAAACATCTCTTTCCATTAATGTGCCTAGATCATTTAGGGGTTGGCTCGATAGCAACACAATCTGCATAATGCCACGTTCTAAATTGGTCGCCTCTTCCCAAGTACGATAATCTTCTCTTTCTAGATCACGTAAATCTTTAGGTGGATTTAAAACGAAAAGATCATATGCAGATGGTATGTGCGCTTCTGGCAATACATAAGCTAGTCCATCTACCATATTAATATAAGCATCACTGTAATTTGTCATATTTGAAATATTTCCTTCTTCGTTCGTAATGCTACGAATTGGATAGTCATCCATTTCAAAATAAATACGACCATCGCCATCCATATATTCTTCTACTATTTCCATCTCTGTATGCTCATATTTCATATTCCCATCTTCCGCAAATGGGGAATCTATTTCCAATTTAGGTATCGTCACATCCATATCATCTGTTAAATCCCCTATATCAGTTCTTAATAAATTACTTTCCATTTCCTTTTTTTGCGGCTGTTTCTCTTCTTTTTCTTTCACATCATCAGGTTCTTGCTTAGCTTCCTTTTCGTCAGCAGTTATAATTTTATTTTTAGTATCCGCTTCTTGATCTTTTGTATTACAGCCAATTAAAAGGAAGAAAATTGCCGTAAATAAGTATAGTCTTTTCAATTATCACACCACCCTAGCATTAATTCTAGTTATATTATATCAACTCCGATCATATATACTATCGTCCGTTTTAACTATCTTTATCGTTTTCCCTATACATAAGACAGTCGCGATGATAAACCCGTATGATGAAATTGATTAATCTATGTTAAAATGAAATATGATCACTTTTCAGAGAGGAGAAGTTATGGATAGCACAGAAAGAATCAACAGTAAGGCTATTATTAGTTTAGTACTTGGAGCCATAACAATTGTACTTCCAATCATTGGCATCGTAACAGGAATCATAGGAATTATTTATTATAATAAAGCGAAACATGAAATGATCGATTCAGGAGAATCAGGCGAAGGAGTTTCTATCGGTGGTTTAATATTAAACATTGTCGGGTTAGTTTTCCAATTACTGATGATTATCGGAATAATCTTTATAGTGCTCGCTATCTTTGTTGATGTAATGGCGTATTAATATATTCAACAAATCAAAGAAACGACCTCTATTCCTATTGACAGAGGTCGAATCTTATTTTATTTATCTTCTATAAAGTAATTAGTCAATGCCCCGAGATGTTCAACTTCTACAGTTATTTCATCACCCGGTTGCAAATACACCCTATCCGCCATCGGCCGTCCTAAAATAACTCCTTCTGGTGTACCTGTTAAAATTAAATCTCCTGGAT
>JAPFCO010000415.1 GCA_026169505.1 Pseudogracilibacillus sp. | reverse complement strand
TGGGAGAGTCAAATTTGTCAATGTCAGATGTGTGCAGGCATTTGACGCTTTTATTAGCACATCTATCAATTGAAAAATGTCACCTCTTAGGATATTCTATGGGGGGAAGAACAGCATTATCATTTGCAATGTGGTATCCTTTATATGTTGATTCACTATTATTAGAAAGTGCATCTCCTGGTTTACGCACAACAAAGGAACAACTCGAGCGAGTCGAAAAGGATACTAAATTAGCGGAAAGAATTAGACGAGATGGTGTAGAGGAGTTCGTTGATTTTTGGGAAGCAATTCCATTATTTTCTACCCAACAAAAATTACCGCAAAGGCTGCAACAAAGAATCCGGGAAGAAAGATTACAGCAATCTGTTGAAGGCCTAGCAACTTCCTTAACTTCTGTCGGTACCGGCACGCAACCTTCATGGTGGAGTGCCTTACGGAAAGTAAAGCAGCCAGTATGTTTAATTGTGGGCAAGGATGATGAGAAATTTGTCCAAATAAATGATCAAATGGCAAACGAATTTGTTCATAGTGAATGTTATCTTGTTCCAAATGCGGGACATGCTGTTCATATCGAGCAGCCGGATGACTTTGCACATATAGTACAACGGTTTATTCATAAAAACAATATGGAAAAGGGGATTTAACATGACAGTACAATGGGAAAGAACGCCAAAGGAATATAAAGAAATTAAATATAAAAAATATAAAGGTGTTGCAAAAGTATCAATCAATCGTCCAGAAGTACATAACGCATTTACACCGTTAACAGTCCATGAAATGATTGACGCATTTTCGGATGCACGTGACGATTCATCCATTGGTGTGATCGTTTTAACTGGTGAAGGTGACAAAGCATTTTGTTCTGGTGGGGACCAATCAGTCCGAGGGCATGGAGGATATGTAGGCGATGACCAGATTCCACGTCTAAATGTATTAGATTTACAACGTTTAATCCGCACGATTCCAAAACCTGTCATCGCCATGGTAAATGGATACGCGATTGGTGGGGGACATGTCTTGCACGTCGTATGTGACTTAACAATTGCATCAGATAATGCCTTATTTGGCCAAACAGGACCTAAAGTAGGTAGCTTTGATGCAGGATATGGTGCAGGATATTTAGCACGTATGGTAGGGCATAAGCGAGCGCGTGAAATTTGGTATTTATGCCGTCAATATACAGCAGCTGAAGCATATGAAATGGGTATGGTAAATTCAGTAGTGCCACAAGACGAGCTAGAAACGGAAACATTACAGTGGTGCGAGGAAATTTTAGAAAAGTCACCAACAGCATTACGTTTCTTGAAAGCATCATTCAATGCTGACACCGATGGATTAGCAGGATTGCAACAAATGGGTGGAGATGCGACATTGCTTTACTATACAACGGATGAAGCAAAAGAAGGAAGAGACGCATTTAGCGAAAAGCGTAAACCTGACTTTGATCAATTTCCACGCTTTCCATAATAAGATCCAAAAATAAACGCCTTTGCTCTTTATTGTAGCAAAGGCTTTTCATCTTGATGACGGAATAGGAAAAATAGGAGGATGAATATGCAAGCAACAACACTGCCACATTGGCTAACAACTCGGGCAGATTTAACCCCAAACTCTCGTGCATTGGAATTTGTGGATGGCACAACATTTACTTTTTTAGAACTGAAAGAAAGAAGTGAAACATTTGCTAAACAATTAGCACATCTAGGTGTAGAGCGAGATAAGCGTGTCGCCATTTTATCGAACAATCACATCGACATGATTATCGCGGTCCATGCGCTCAGTTATTTAGGGGCAGTTGCCGTTATGTTAAACACGAAACTAACGCGAGATGAACTCACTTATCAATTAACTGCCTCCCACGCATTTCTGTTACTGACGACAGAATCGTTACAGACTGATAAAGCACTACCTTTCAACAATGCGCTAACATTTACTGAAGTAGCTGAGGGAAAACTTGCAAATACTTCTTTATTGGAAGAAATTTCATTACAAGATCCTTGTACGATGATGTTTACATCTGGAACGACTGGAAAACCAAAAGCTGTCTTACATACGTATGGAAATCATTGGTGGAGTGCAACAGGTTCTGCTTTGAACTTAAGGTTACACGATGATGATAAATGGTTATTACCTTTACCAATTTTTCATATTGGTGGTTTATCTATTTTACTAAAAAGTATCATCTACGGTATTCCTGCTTTTGTCATGGAAAAGTATGATCTAACTGTATTTTACGATGTCATTCGTCATAAAAAAATAACGATTGTTTCGCTTGTGACATTGATGTTGAAACAATATGTAGACAAATTGGGTCACGAGACATTGCCTGAACATTTGCGCTGTTTCTTATTAGGCGGCGGTTCTGTACCAGAGGCATTGCTACAAGATGTGAAGAAAAAAGAAATTCCATTATTCCAATCGTATGGCATGACTGAAACAAGTTCACAAATCGTTACATTAAGTGCGGATGATGCATTACGGAAGTTAGGTTCAAGTGGGAAAGCCTTGTTTCCAGCCCAAGTAGATATTATTGAACTACAAGCTGATTCAGTTGGCGAAATTGTCGTTAAAGGCCCGATGGTAATGGACGGGTATGTGGGCAATCCTAAGGCAAATGAAGCCTCTTTTATAAATGGTTGGCTAAAAACTGGAGACTTAGGTTATTTAGATGAAGAGGGTTTTTTATATGTTGTAGAACGCCGAACGGATTTAATTATTTCTGGTGGCGAAAACATTTATCCTTCTGAGATCGAAAGTAAATTACTTATGATCCAAGGTGTTACAGATGCGGGAGTATTTGGGTTAGAGGATGATACTTGGGGAAAGGTACCGATTGCTTGTATCGTGCGCGGTGATGCAGATGTAACGGAACAGTTTATTTTCGATCAATTAGAAGATGTCCTAGCAGCATATAAAATACCAAAACAAGTTCATTTTGTCGATGAATTACCAAGAAATGCTTCCAATAAATTAATGCGCCATCGCTTACATTTATTCATCACAGAAAAATAAATACGTATGGAATTCCTCCTTTGTGACACATTAAGATTAGGAGGGATTCATCCAAATGAGTAAAAATAAATATTATGTTAGTTTACAATCACGAGAAATTTCACAAATCGAATTTCATAACAATAATGATTTTATCATTTACGCTACAGATACAGAAGTAACGTTATTACGTAAAAAGCTAGACAGTATTTATCGGGCAGAATTGGATACATTTTGGCGCGCCCACGTACCAATCGTTCCATACCATCGTGATGGTGCAAATGATCGCTATGATGAGTCATTATTAGAAGCTTTTCAGATGATCTATCAATTGGGAGATGATGATGCAAAGGACTTTATAAAGGAAAGTGGATTGTTATCAGATGTTTCCATTACAGATCATTCTTAAGTAACATATATTAATGTTCATTCCTTTGTTGAAATGATATGATAAAGAAAGAATATTAAGCTTATCATTGTCTCAATGAAAAAGATTAGGAATGAAGAGGTTGTTGCTTATATGACATATATATTTACTGACTTCTATCGAAATAATGTACAATTATCTTTTGAAAAAGAACCTTTTTCAAAAATACCAAAACATGTTTGGGTGATTAGTCGCTATCAAGATCGATGGTTATTAACTCACCATCGAACGAGAGGTCTTGAATTCCCAGGTGGGAAAGTGGAGCCAGGGGAAACAGCAGAAGAAGCGGCAATTCGTGAGGTAATGGAAGAAACGGGTGGAGTAGTTGAACAACTCCATTATATTGCGCAATACAATGTGGATGGTAAAAGTGATAAGGTCATTAAAAATGTGTACTTTGCAAATATCGAGTCGTTGGAAGTGCAAGATACATATTATGAAACATTAGGTCCTAAGCTTTTACAAGCAATCCCTGAAAATGTAAAGGAAAATAATGCCTATAGTTTTATGATGAAAGATGAAGTGCTCGTCTACTGCTTAACATACGTCCGAAGCCACTTTATGCAATCTACTTAACAGGACGTCAGTTTAGACATAGCCGAAACCTACAAATCATTTTAAAATGTGAAAGAAGGTTGCCACTCGCAAAAGATGGAGTGGCAACCTTCTTTGTTAAACAGTATAAATCAATTTCATAATTACAAAAATCAGCCACGACGCTACAATATGTAGTTAAGAACGTTACAACGAAACTACATATTGTAGCGTCGTGGCGATAAATCCGTATGATGAAATTGATTAAGTATGTTTGATTAACCATCCTTCCAATTTCTCGACTAGTTTATACATGATTGCAGCGAAGAGAGCGATGATGACTAGACTAGCCATCACAAGCGTAAAATCAAATACTTGGAACCCGTAAATAATCAAATAACCAAGACCTTTATTTGATACAAGAAACTCACCGACGATAACTCCTACCCAACTTAAACCAACATTTACCTTTAATGTCGAAATCATCGTTGGTAAAGTAGCCGGGAAAATAGCTTCCTTAAAACATTGCCATCTTGTTGCACCAAAACTCAAGAGAACTTTTTCATAGTTTGGATCGACTTCATTAAAAGCACTATAGACAACAAGAGCTGTAATAATGACTGAAATGATCGCACCCATCATAATGATAGAAACATATCCAGGGCCAAGTGCAACAATAATAATTGGTCCAAGAGCTACTTTTGGCATTGCATTCAAAATAACTAAATAGGGATCTGAAATATGAGCTATCCGTTTAGAAGACCATAGTACGGTAGCAAGGATAATTCCAAAAATAGTTCCCAAAAGAAAACCAATGATTGTTTCAAATAACGTAATCAATAAGTGGCCAATGATCGATCCGTCAATGAATTTAGTATAAAGTAGAAGGGATATTTTTGATGGAGAACTAAATAATAATGGATCAATCACTCGAGAGCCGCTCAAAAGTTCCCAACTGCATATAAGTAAAAGAAATAAACAGATTTGCCATATTAAAACGATTCTTTTATCTTTTTTTATTCGTCGTTTATATTGATCAAATAGGATGTTGTCAATTGTCTCTTTCATACTGCTGGTTCCTTTCTGTCACGGTATCATCACTAAGTTGGGCCCAAATATGGTCGAATAAAGTTTGATATTCTGTATGGCGTCGGACATAAAAAGGTTCTATATTACGAATAGACTCTGGTACATCGAAAATATTCGCAATTCGACCAGGCTTTGTATCCATTAATATAATTCGATCACTCATTGATATTGCTTCACCTAAGTCATGCGTTACTAAAATAGCTGTTTTGCGATACATTTTGACCATTTTAGCTACGATGTTTTCTAACTTTAACTTTGTTACATAATCGAGCGCTGAGAATGGTTCATCGAACAGTAGTATATCTGGATCTGTTATTAATGTTCTAAGAAGTGCTACACGTTGACGCATCCCACCAGATAATTCGGAAGGATACTGATTTTCTGTCCCTAATAAATGAACATCCTCTAAAAACTGTAATGCTTTATTCGCAGTTTCTTCCGTTGTATCATCATTCATTTTAGGTCCAAGTAAAATGTTATCGAGAATCGTTTTCCATGGAAATAAATAATCTTGCTGTAACATATAGCCAATCTGGACAGAGGAATGCATGACATCCTCATCTTTAATATAAATATTTCCTTCTGTATGTTCGATGATTCGCGCGATGATCGACAGAATGGTAGATTTACCGCAACCACTAGGTCCAATAATCGATATAAATTCTCCTTCATTGATAGAGAAGGAAATATCTTCGAGCGCCTTCATATAATTTGATGGTGAAAAGTAATAGTGTGATACTTGATCTAAGGTTAAAAATGACATTGTTTTTCCCCCTAGTTCTTTGTAATCTCATTTGCAATATCTGTATTCACGAGTTCTTCATATGGTGCATCTTTTGGTAGTTCTCCAGCTTCTTCCATGATCGTTTGGAGATTCTCCCATGCTTCCTCTGTTAATAAGGGATCAGTAGCAAAAGAATCTTGTTCTTTATAACGTTCGATGGAACTTGCTAACATTTCTAGCGATGTATCTTCAAAATATGGCTCAACTACTTCGGCAATTTCCTCACTAGAAGCCTCTTCAACCCATTGTTGTGCTTCATAAATTGCTTTAGTAAATTTTGTAACAACTTCTTCATTTTCATCGATGAAACTTTCTTTCGTCATAAAAACGGTGTATGGAATTTTACCGGACTCCTCACCGAAAGAAGCGACAATATGACCTTCTTCCTCAGCCTCGATCGTGCTAGCAGTAGGTTCAAATAATTGGACATACTCATAATCACCGGATACAAATGCACCAGGTATATTG
>JAPFCO010000444.1 GCA_026169505.1 Pseudogracilibacillus sp. | reverse complement strand
TATTAAACCTACCACTAATATTGAACCCGCAAGAGATATTCTAAATACAAGTGAAAGTTCATCACTCGTAAAATAAATTAAATCAAATAGCGCGAATAAAATAACCAAAACTTGTACTGTTGGCCAAAAGGAACGGAAAAACCCTTCCCCATAACGATGAACGAATAAATATGCGAAAAACCCTGTTTGAACGATGACAGTAAATACAAGTGCATATCCTAGATAGAATAAGGATACTCCTAATAATTCCTTTGCATCAAAGGGATTTAACACCGCAGCATATTCGGAACTGTTTATGAAAAAACTAGCTATGAATCCAACTATTCCACCAATAAAAAATGTCTTAAAAAAGAAATTAACCATCTTTCGACTGTCCACTAAATGTCCTCCTACATCCTATAGCTTCACTTCTCCCCATATTTTATCACGAACAAACATTTATTTCTTCTTATTGCGCATATTTTTCATCATCTTTTAACATATTAATGATAGTAAGGAGGATAAATCGATGAATCGGATTTATTTATTACTTTTTGTCTTTATCTTTTTCTTGGCCGGCTGTATGAATGATAAAGCCACTAAGCAGGAGTTAGATTATGACCAAACAAAAAAAATGGTTGTCGATATTTTACAAACAGATGAGGGTAAAAAAGTATTACAAGAAACCATCACCGATGATAAAATGAAGCAACATTTAGTGATGGAATCAGATGTAGTGAAACAGTCGATTAATGATATGCTTGACTCAGAGGAAAGCGCAGAAATGTGGAAGCGATTATTTGAAGATCCTTCATTTGTTGAAAGTTATCAAAAATCAATGGCGGAAGAACAAAAGAAATTATTCTCAAGTTTAATGAATGACGCAGCTTTTCAAAAACAGATGTTGGAATTATTACAAAATCCCGAAATGTCGAAACAAACATTATCTGTTTTAAAAGGGCAGCAGTTCCGTGAACATTTAGAAGAAACCATTCAACAAACATTAGAAACTCCATTATTCCAAGCTGAAATTCAAAAACTATTATTGGAAGCTGCTGAGAAGAAAAGCAAAGAAGAAGAAAAAGGAAATGAAGAAAAGAAAAAGGAGGAAGAAGCTGGAGGTGAAGGCGGAGGTGGATAATTTCCCCACAAAATTAAAAGACTGCCTCAACTGAGACAGTCTTTTATCCATTTATTCAGCTGTTTCTTCATCAATATTAGCAATAACTTTTGCCGCAATTCGATGATATTCTTGTCCATTTGGGTGATCTTCGTGATAAACTGCTGGAGCAAATACATCCTCTTCTTCATATGGTTGTTGTAATGAAAGACGACCAAGCACCTTTGTATCAAGTACCTCAGCTAATTTATCGCCCCCACCATTACCGAAGACATATTCCTTTTCGCCTGTTAACTTACTTTCAAAATAAGCCATGTTTTCTACGACACCTAAAATAGTATGTTCTGTCTTAAGCGCCATTTGACCAGCACGTGCAGCTACAAATGCAGCGGTTGGATGTGGCGTTGTAACAATAATTTCCTTACATGAAGGAATTAACTCATGTACATCCATTGCAATGTCACCTGTTCCTGGTGGTAGGTCAAGTAGTAGATAATCTAAATCGCCCCACTCTACTTGTTGGAAGAAGCTACCTAACACTTTCCCTAGCATTGGTCCACGCCAAATAACAGGTGAGTTATCTTCCACGAAAAAGCCCATTGAAATAACTTTTACACCAAAACGTTCTACAGGGATAATTTTCCCACCACGTTCTGCTGGTCCTTTTTCGACTCCCATCATTTCTGGAATACTAAATCCATAAATATCCGCGTCGATAATACCTACTTTTTTACCTAAACGTTTTAATGCCATTGCTAAGTTGACTGTAACCGTTGACTTTCCAACGCCACCTTTTCCACTTGCAATCGCTATAAAATGTGGTTGTTTTTCTTGATTTAGAATGGACGCATCCTCTTTACTCGCTGGTTGAATTCTTTGAATGACGTCTTCTGGTAATTGTTCAAAACGTAATCCTACCGTGCTCGCGCCATTTCGTTTTAAGATAGCAACAAGTTCTTGTTGTAATTGCATTTGCTCTGCAGTGTTCGGCTTTCCAATAGCTAGCTTCACACTGACATGGCGTTTTTCTTCATTGATAGAAACAGATAAAATTCCTTCTGTTTCTTTAAAGCTTGTATGTAAAAATGGATCATTAATCGGATTTAGAAGTTCGATTACTTCTTCCTTTGTTAACATGATAAAACACCATCCCTTTATTACTATAACTAGTACTTATACTATTAAGATAAGTATAACATAAAAAGCTCTAAATCTTTATTACCGACTCTTGTTACCAATATTTGTTCATCTTTACATCTTGTACAGTAATGACTTTCACCCTAAGTCACTCATTCTTCCTCCATCTCCTCAACCATATACCGAATAACACCTTTATATACACTAGCTGCCAACTGATCCTGATATTCCGAGCTTTCTAACAATGCACGCTCTTTCTCATTTGACAAAAACCCAAGTTCTACTAAGGCTCCAGGAACTTCCGTATGTTTTAATAAATAAATGTTTTCAATTTCTAATGGTGTACGATTGGTATTCTCTAAGTTCGTAATGATTTCAGATTGAATCATTGTCGCTAAATGTTTGTTTTCTGGAAAACTCGGATAATAAAAGGTTTGTGCGCCTGACCATTGCGTATCAGGAATTGCATTTAAATGAATGGTTATAAAAAAATTCGCTTCTTGTTCATGAATAAATTCCATCCGCTTACGAATATCTTCTGATTTTCGACGTGAAAATCCTTTTGTTTCTTCATCTGCTAAATCTTTATCCTCTTCTCTTGTTAAGTAAACAACGGCTCCCGCCTCTTGCAAATAATCCTTCGTCAACTTTGCAACTTTTAATGTGATATCTTTTTCATCTGTATTATTACTCCCTTTAGCACCACCATCTGGACCACCATGACCTGGATCGAGAACGATTGTTTGTCCTGCAAGAGGTTGTGGCATTGCTTTCCAATTTGGGAGTACTTTATTTGCCGGAAATTGAATACATAGCAATAATATAATAGCCCCTAGAAGCCATATCAAAACTTTCCCATGTTTTTTCATCCCTACGCCCCTTCCTTTCACCTACTTTTATATTATGAGTAAGATATTTTGATATGACAGCTTGTTCAGCAACGTGTAGATGGTTATCCAAAGGACTTTTGTGGTATACTAAGTTGTTATATAGATGAATATTTAGTCCATTTCATCAGACGAATTTTTCACTATACAATTACTTGTTGCTGATGGAGGCAAAAATGAAATTGATTCATTGTACATAAATAGATATTTTTTATAAAAAGGGGTTGATATACTTTGACGAGAAAGTTATGGTTTCAGGTTATGATTGCTCTTTTACTTAGCTTATTAATTGTTCGGTATTTCGTTGAAGTAAGATGGATCTTCTCACCTGTTCTAATCGTATTAAAAACGATATTTTATCCCTTATTAATTGGGGGAGTACTTTTCTATATCACTGTTCCCATACAACTA